>NZ_JAELUD010000270.1:0-299 GCF_016429185.1 Aquitalea sp. ASV11 | reverse complement strand
CCCCCCCCCCCCCCCCCCCCCCCCCCCCCCCCCCCCCCCCCCCCCCCCCCCCCCCCCCCCCCCCCCCCCCCCCCCCCCCCCCCCCCCCCCCCCCCCCTCCCCCCCCCCCCCCCCCCCCCCCACCCCCACATCTTACTGTTCGTCGGCAGCGTCAGATGTGTATAAGAGACAGGTATTACACCGACATCGTGGTGGGCTGCTTCCTGAAAGGGGTGGGGCTGATGTCCTTGTGGCGGCCGTTGGCGGTGCTGGCGCTGTACGCCTGCCTGCTGTTTGCCGCCGGCTATCAGTTGTTCAGC
>NZ_JAELUD010000269.1:0-299 GCF_016429185.1 Aquitalea sp. ASV11 | reverse complement strand
CCCCCCCCCCCCCCCCCCCCCCCCCCCCCCCCCCCCCCCCCCCCCCCCCCCCCCCCCCCCCCCCCCCCCCCCCCCCCCCCCCCCCCCCCCCCCCCCCCCCACCCCCCCCCCCCCCCCCCCCCCCCCCACATCTTACTGTTCGTCGGCAGCGTCAGATGTGTATAAGAGACAGGGCTGATCTTGCTGCCCTTGGGCAGCCCGGCCTCGCTCTGGCGGATCAACTGCTGGATTTCGCTGGCCACCGCGCCCAGGTCGCGCCCACGCACATTGGCGTAAATGTCCACTGCTGGCTGGATATT
>NZ_JAELUD010000268.1:0-299 GCF_016429185.1 Aquitalea sp. ASV11 | reverse complement strand
CGCAGGATCTGGCCTTTGCCTGCCTCATCCAGCTCGCGGCTGTCGGCAGCAAACGGAATGAAAGACGGGTTGGCTGCCATATTGGCATCAATCTTCTTCTCCAGCGCGGCCTTGGCCAGGGCTGCACCTGTCTCTTATACACATCTGACGCTGCCGACGAACAGTAAGATGTGGGGGGGGGGGGGGGGGGGGGGGGGGGGGAGGGGGGGGGGGGGGGGGGGGGGGGGGGGGGGGGGGGGGGGGGGGGGGGGGGGGGGGGGGGGGGGGGGGGGGGGGGGGGGGGGGGGGGGGGGGGGGGG
>NZ_JAELUD010000002.1:0-158957 GCF_016429185.1 Aquitalea sp. ASV11 | reverse complement strand
GCCTGGGCCTGGCCGAGGCCTGGGGCCTGCCGCTGAGTGCGCTGGGCTTTGCCTTTGTGGCAGGCAGTGCGGTATTGCTGATTGGCCGCAGGCGCGGTGGCAATGCCGAGTCTTATGTGCTGGCCGGCATTGCCTTGTTATTCCTGTTTCAGGCCTTGCTGTCCTTGCTGCAATACCTGGCCTCACCGGACGCACTGGCACAGATCGTGTTCTGGCTGTTTGGCAGTCTGTACAAAAGCGGCTGGCATGCAGTGGGCCTGATGTGGCTTACCCTGCTGCTGGGCTGTGGCTTGCTGGCGCGCGACGCCTGGCGCTTTACCGCGCTGGGCCTGTCGGATGAGCGTGCCGCCAGCCTGGGCATTGCCGTGGCCCGTCTGCGCTGGCGGGCGCTAGCTTTGGTGTCCCTGCTTACCGGCGTGGCCGTGGCCTTTGTCGGCACCATCGGTTTTGTCGGGCTGATTGCCCCGCACATGGCGCGCATGCTGCTGGGCGAGGACCACCGGCTGTTGATTCCCGGTGCTGCGCTGTCTGGTGCCTTGTTGCTGTCGCTGGCCTCAGTACTGGGCAAATGGCTGTCGCCAGGCGGGCTCATTCCCATCGGCATTGTGACGGCGCTGATCGGCCTGCCCTTCTTCCTGCTGCTGATCTTGCGCAGCAAAGGCGGGCAATAAGATGCTGCAACTCGAACGTCTATCGGTAAGGCTGGCCGGCAGAACCGTGCTGCACGGGCTGGACCTTGCCAGCGGGCCGCAAGGCAGCATTACCTGCCTGCTGGGGCCCAATGGCTGTGGCAAATCCACTCTGCTGCGCACTTTGGCCGGGCAACTGGCCTATAGCGGCAGCATCCGGCATGCCCATCAACCCGACTGGCAGCACCGTCACGGTACAGTGCCGGCCAGCGTGGCCTGGCTGCCGCAGGACTGTGGCAGCAACAGCCGCCTGAGCGCAGTGGAAGTGGTGTTGCTGGGCAAGGTGCAAACCCTGGGCTGGCGAGTGCCGGAAAGCTTGCAGCAACAAGCACGTCAGCAACTGGCACAGCTGGGTTTGTCTGGAGTGGAACAACAGCCGCTGGGCCAGTTGAGCGGCGGACAACGCCAGATGGTGTTTCTGGCACAGGCCCTGATGCGCGAACCTGCCATCCTGCTGCTGGACGAACCCATCAGCGCGCTGGACTTGCAACACCAGCAACAGGTGCTGGCGCTGATCGAGCAGCAAACCCGCCAGCGCAACATGCTGACCATCATGGTGCTGCACGACCTGAATGCCGCACTGCGTTACAGCCAGCATTGCTGGCTGCTGCAACAGGGACGCGTGCTGGCTGCTGGCTGCAGTGCCGAGGTGCTGCACCCAGCCCTGTTAAGCCAGCTGTATGCCACGCCCATTTCCAGCATCACGGCCGATGATGGCTTTGCGCTGTTTTACCACGGCCGGCAGGCACTGCCGGCCTGAAAACCGTGGCATTTCCGCTCAGGCAGCAAAAGCACGGCACTGCTTGATGCAGGCAGCGCAGGACTCCATGCAGGCGCGGCACGGCGCGTGCATGCTGTGCTGTTTGCAGGCTTTTTCACATACGGTACAGGCCTCCAGCGCCACCTTGGCCATAGCCGGCAACAAGGCCGAATCCTGCGCGGCCAGGCTTTGCAAGGCAGTACAGGTCGCCAGCATCTGGTTGACAGCCTTGGAACAATCAGCCATCGAATCATCACCATTGCCCAGCAAGACCAGGCAATGAGCGAGGCAGCGCTGGCCATCCAGCACGCACTGGCTGGCCGCCTCCCCTAATGCCGCCGCTTTACTGACTGGCGGCTTGCCTGCAGGCATGGTTTCGGCACGCGCAGCTGCACTCATGGCAGCCAGGGTCAGAGCAGCTACCGCGCCCATGGCTTCACGACGTTCCATACATTCTCCTTTACGGGTCAGGGACATGAAGCCGTCATGCTACGCCAATTCAGCCGTGACGCACACAGAGTAAGTGGCGCAGCCCCTTTGGCAGATCAATCACATGACTGTTGTCGAGCGGTCACCCGGTTGTCACATTTCAATAAACACTCCCTGTCCTCATAGCGTCTGACCCCGCGAGATTCACTTTCACAGCGCGCCCGCTTGCTGGCCATTTGGGTGCAGCCATGCCTTGCATCGGTGCATTGCCCCCCCGGCTGCATGCCACCTGCCCGCCGCCATGAAGTTGCAATTCGCACCAAAGCCTTATCTGGCGCGCTTCTTCAAACCTGGCACGATCATTGCAAGATGCAAGCCATACCACTGGTCAGACCAGTCTGACCGGACAGACCACCAGAGAGCACAACATGAACGTCCCACAACAAATTGCCCAGGCCTTGCAAAGAAAGCTGCAGGATGGCCACTACCGCGCCGGGGAAAACCTGCCGGGCCAGCGTGAACTGGCCGAAGCCATGGGGGTGAGCCGCGCCTCGCTGCGCGAGGCCATTTCCATGCTGGAAGCGCTGGGACTGGTGAAGTCGCAGCCGGGCAAGGGCGTGCTGGTGACCACCGGTCAGGTGCGCCAGCACAAGGACATCCCGGCCGGGCCGTTTGCGGCCAGCCCGCAAGCTACTTTCGAGTTCCGCATGGTGCTGGAACCGGCGGCAGCTGCACTCGCCGCACGCCATATCACACCGGTGGGCAAGGCCTTGCTGTGGCAGATCCAGTCCACGCTGGAGGACGCGTTGAAAAACCAGGATCTGGTGGCCGCCGCAGAAGCCGACCTGGAGTTTCATCTGCAAGTGGCCCGCCTGTCCGGCAATGCCCTGTTTCACCAGGTAGCCCGTTCGCTGTCGGCCCCCATCGGCCACAGCCTGCGGCTGCCCTTTGCCGACCACCTGCATATCTGGGAAACGGCCCACGAGCATCAGGTGGTCACCGACGCCATTACCCAGGGCAAGCCGGAAGAAGCCCGTCTGGGAATGCTCAACCATTTGCGCAATGCCGCCGCCAGAGTGGGACTGCAGATGGACTCGCTCTAAGCCAAGCCAACATCCTGTTCATTCCCTGGAGAAACCGTCATGCATCGTCGCACCTTCACCCTCGGCCTGCTGGCCGCCAGCCTGCTGGGTAGCCTGTGGGCCTTGCCGGCCAAAGCCGAACGTCTGGCAAGTATCAAACAGGCAGGCATCATCAAGATTGCCATTCCGGCGGACTTTCCGCCGTTTGGTTCCACCGGCCCGGACATGAAGCCGCAAGGCTACGACATCGACACGGCAGAACTGATTGGCCGCGAGCTGAAAGTGAAAGTGGAGCTGGTGCCGGTCAGCAGTGCCAACCGCATTGCCTACCTCACCACGGGCAAGGCGGATTTGTTGATTTCCAGCCTGGGCAAGAACCCGGAGCGGGAAAAGGTCATCAATTTCTCCGTCGCCTATGCGCCTTTTTTCAATGGCGTGTTCGGCACTAAGGATCTGACGCTGGACAAGCCCGAAGGGCTGGCTGGCAAGACAGTGGGCGTGACCCGCGGCTCTATCGAGGACCTGGAACTGAGCAAGGTGATTCCGGCCAGCGCCAACCTCAAGCGCTTTGAAGACAACAACGCCACCATTGCCGCCTATCTGGCCGGCCAGGTGCAAGTAGTGGCCACCGGCAATGTGGTGGCGGCCACCATCAATGCGCAAAGCAAGCGCCCGCGCCGGCTGGAGCAGAAATTCCTGATCAAGAACTCACCGTGTTTTGTGGGGGTGAACAAGGACGATCCGCAACTGCTGGAACAGGTGAACCAGATCATCAACAAGGCCAAGAAGGATGGCGAGCTGAACCGCATCTCGCTCAAATGGCTGAAAACACCGCTGGCCAGCGCACTGCTGTAAATCCAGCCTCTGGCAGCAGGCCGCGCCGCAGCGTGTGGCAGGCAGGCTGCCCCTTCCTGCCCACCCGGGAGAATGGTGATGAGTTATCAGTTTGACTTTCTGGCCGTGGCCAGAGAGGCGCCGGAACTGGCCGCAGGCCTGGCCCGCACCGTGGAGCTGACCGCAGTGGCCTGTATTGCCGGCTTGCTGATCGGCATTGTTGGCGCGGTATGCCGTGCCTGGCAGTTACGCCCGTTCAACACCCTGTTTGCCGTGTATGTGGAAATGTTCCGCAACACGCCGTTTCTGGTGCAGCTGTTTTTCCTGTTCTTCGGCCTGCCCACCCTCGGCATCGAAATTGCACCGGACAGTGCGGCCATGCTGGCCATGGTGATCAACCTGGGGGCTTATGCGGTGGAAATCATCCGCTCCGGCATCGAGGCCACGCCCAAGGGGCAGATCGAAGCCGCCCAGGCGCTGGCCCTCAAGCGCTGGCAGATTTTCCTGCACGTGGTGCTGCGCCCGGCGCTGTTGCGGGTGTGGCCGGCCATGACCAGCCAGGTGGTGATCGTGATGCTGGGCTCGGCAGTCTGCGCGCAGATTTCCACCGAAGAGTTGAGCTATGCCGCCAGCCTGGTCCAGTCGCGCAATTTCCGCGCCTTTGAAACCTATTTTGTCACTGCCGGGCTGTATCTGGCGCTGGCGCTGCTGCTGCGCCAGACCCTGCTGCGCGGTGGCGGACGACTGTTGAAACGGGGAAGACCATGAACGATTTCACCCTGGGCGACATCCTGCTGGCCCTGCTCCATGGCCTGCAGTGGACGGCCATACTGTCGCTGACGGCTTTCGTGCTGGGCAGCATGGGCGGGCTGATCATTCTGGCATTACGCCTGGCGCATCGTCCGGCACTGGTGTGGCTGGCCAAAACCTTTATCGAGGTATTCCAGGGCACGCCCTTGTTGATGCAGCTGTTCATCGTGTTTTTCGGCCTGTCGCTGGGCGGGGTGGAAATTCCGCCCTGGCTGGCTGCGGCACTGGGGCTCACCCTGTACACCAGCGCGTATCTGGCCGAAATCTGGCGCGGCTGCGTCAACGCCATTCCCAAAGCCCAATGGGAAGGGTCGGCCGCGCTGGCGCTCAACCGCTATCAGCAAATGCGCCATGTCATCCTGCCGCAAGCCCTGCGCATGGCCATTGCCCCCACCGTGGGCTTTCTGGTGCAGGTGGTGAAGGGAACTTCCGTCGCCTCCATCATCGGCTTTATCGAACTCACCAAAACCGGCGGCATGCTGGCCAATGCCACCTTTGAACCCTTCCTGATTTACGGACTGGTGGCCGCAGGCTACTTCCTGCTGTGCTACCCGCTTTCGCTGTATTCGCGTCACCTGGAAAGGACACTCCATGTCGCTCGTTAACATTACCGGCCTGCACAAGCATTACGGCCCCAACCATGTACTGAAAGGCGTGGACCTGACGGTAAGGCAAGGCGATGTGGTCACCCTCATCGGCCGCAGCGGCTCGGGCAAGAGCACCTTGCTGCGCACCATCAACGGCCTGGAAAGCTTTGATGAGGGCAGCATCACCCTGGCCGGCCAGACCATTGGCAGCCGTGATGCCAGAGCCTTGCAGCAATTGCGTCTGCAAGTGGGCATGGTGTTCCAGCAGTTCAATCTGTTTCCGCATCTCACCGTGGGCGAAAACATCATGATGTCGCCGCGCGTGGTCAAGGGCGAGTCGCCCCATGTCCTGCGCGAAGAGGCCCATGCCCTGCTGACCAAGGTGGGCCTGGCCGACAAGTTTGACGCCTGGCCGGACCAGCTCTCCGGCGGCCAGCAACAGCGCGTGGCCATTGCCCGGGCACTGGCGATGAAACCGCAAATCCTGCTGTGCGACGAAATCACCTCGGCACTGGACCCGGAACTGGTCAACGAAGTGCTGGCCGTGGTGCGGCAACTGGCGCAGGAAGGCATGACGCTGATCATGGTCACCCATGAAATGCGCTTTGCCCGCGATGTCAGCAACCACGTGGTGTTCATGCATCAGGGCAAGATTCACGAAGCAGGCCACCCGGCCGATTTGTTCTCCCGGCCGCAAACCCCGGAGCTGCAAAACTTCGTCAGCGCCGTGATGTGACACCAGCCCCCTCAAGCCAAGGAAACGCCATGAACCACCCTGTTTTGACTGCCCCCGTCGCCGTGCTGCCGGACTGGGCCAGTCAGGCCATCAATCTGGCTGACCCGCGCATCGGCGCGCGCGGCCTGTATTCCAGCGATGAATTCTTTGCGCCGCTGGCGCGCATGCTCAACCCGGAAGCCGCCATTTTCGTACCCGGCAAATACGACGAAAACGGCAAATGGATGGATGGCTGGGAAACCCGCCGCAAGCGCCATCACGGACACGACTGGAGCATCATCCGCCTGGGCAGGCCGGGGCGGATTGCCGGTTTTGATATCGACACCAGCCACTTCACCGGCAACTACGCCCCGGCCATCTCGATAGAAGCCACCCACTGTGCCGACGACAGCCTGCCAGCACTGGAGCAGGCCGTGTGGCAGGAAATCCTCCCGTCCGTCGCACTGGGCGGCAACCAGCACCACCTGCTGCAAATCAGCAGCGACACGGCATGGAGCCACTTGCGCCTGCGCATTTACCCGGATGGCGGCATTGCCCGCCTGCGGGTGTATGGCCAGCCGGATACCGCATCCGCGCTGCAAGCGGTGGCAGAGCCGATTGACCTGGTGGCCATGGAAAACGGCGGCCGACCGATTGCCTGGAACGATGCCCACTTCGGCCATCCGTCCAACCTGCTGTTACCGGGACGCGGCAGCAATATGGGCGAAGGCTGGGAAACCCGGCGGCGGCGCGAACCGGGCCACGACTGGTGCATTCTGGCACTGGGCGTACCTGGCGTGATCGAACGCATTGTGGTGGACACCGCCCACTTCAAGGGCAATTTTGCCGATCGCTGCTCCTTGCAGGCTGCTAACGCTCTTAGCAGCATGCCGGCCGCGCTGATTGCCGAAAGCCAGTTCTGGCCGGTGCTGCTGCCGGAAACCCCGCTCACCATGGATGCCATCCACCATTTTGCCGATACCGTGGCCCAGCTGGGGCCGGTCAGCCATGTGCGGCTCAACATCCACCCCGATGGCGGCATTTCGCGCTTGCGCCTGTTCGGTCAGGTGGCCAGATGAAGTCCGGCCCCCTGCTCCGTGCCGAAGCCCTGACGGCAAAGGCCTTCCGGCCCTTTGGTGAGGTGATGGAAGCCGGCCCTGAAGCACGGCAGTTTGCCATCAATGGCGGCAATACCATGCGTTTTCACGACCTGGCGCAGCTGGATGCCGGGCCGGATGGCCGCCTGATGGTCAGCATCTTTCGTGGCCAGCCACGTAGCCTGCCGTTCGAGCTGCGCATGATGGAGCGCCACCCGCATGGCAGCCAGGCTTTCATGCCGTTGTCCGGGCTGCCGTATCTGGTGGTGGTGGCCCCTCCCGGCGCCGCCCCCACTGCCGACACGCTGAGGGTCTTTCTTGCCGGTCCGCAACAAGGAGTCAATTATGCGGCGGGGGTGTGGCATCACCCCTTGCTGGCGCTGCACCAGCCCTGCGACTTTCTGGTACTGGACCGGGACGGCAGCACCCCCAACTGCGATGAAGTGCAACTGCCATACCCGGTACTGATCAACGCCTGACAGCCCGTCAGGCTGGTTTTTCTTGATGATGCAGCCCAGGCGGGCTGCATCTGACACGCCTCCCAACGCAACAGTGCTGTAAACGCCCTCCCCGCCCGACTTGCCATGCGGCGCCAAAGAGGGAACGGGTTCGCCCGCGAGCAGGCGCAGCACCAGCGCAACAAATCCGTCATTTGACGCAATTTCATATTTCGATAAAAATGGAAATATGGAAATACTGAACGCCGCCGAAATCCTTGCCGCCCTCGGGCACGAGTCCCGTCTTGCCATCTTCCGCCTGCTGGTGCAAGCCGGCCCGGATGGCATCAACGCCTCTGCCATCGGCGAGCAACTGGGCATCCCCAATGCCACGCTGTCCTTTCATCTGTCGCACCTGAGCCGTGTTGGCCTGATCAAGGGCGAGCGCGAGAGCCGCTTCATCCACTATTCCGCCGCATATGAAACCATGGATGAGCTGATTGCCTTCCTGGCCCACAACTGCTGCCAGGGCAAGGCATGCCTGCCAAAGACCAGCGCGTGCGACAGCGTCGCCAAGCGACGCAACAAGAAAACCGAACCCCAGGAATAATAACCATGAGCCAAGCAAAAACCGTCCTTGTGCTGTGCACCGGCAACTCCTGCCGCTCCCAGATGGGCGAAGCCATCCTTAACCACGAGCTGGCTGGCCTGGTACGCGGTATTTCCGCCGGAACCAGCCCGCAAGCCAGGGTTGCCGATGGAGCCATCGAAGCCCTGCGGCTGGCGGGCCTGCCGACGGATGGCCTGTTCCCGAAAACCGTCGAAGACGTAATGGACCAGGACATCGACCTGGTGGTGAGCGTGTGCGACAACGCCAGGGAAACCTGCCCGGTCTTCCCGCGCCCGGTCAAGCGCATACACGTGGGTTTTCATGACCCGCACGGCGAGCCGCTGGAAAGTTTCCTGGCGGTGCGTGATGACATCCGTGCCCGTCTGGTGCCTGCGGTACGCGCAGCACTGGGTTTGTAAGGAGCCGCCATGTCTGTCGTGCAATGTGAAGTCAATGCCAAATCCGCCGCCGGCGCGCCCATGAGCGTGTTCGAGCGTTACCTCACGCTGTGGGTGTTCCTGTGCATCATCGCCGGCATTGCCGCCGGTCAGCTGGCACCGCACGTGTTTCAGGCTGTCGGGCGGATGCAGATCGCGCAGGTGAACCTGCCGGTCGGCCTGCTGATCTGGGTGATGATCATCCCGATGCTGGTCAAGGTCGATTTCGGCGCCTTGCATGAAGTGAAGCAGCACCTTCGCGGCATAGGCGTCACGCTGTTCGTGAACTGGCTGGTCAAGCCGTTTTCCATGGCTTTTCTCGGCTGGCTGTTCGTGCGCCATCTGTTCGCCCCCATGCTGCCGGCCGCGCAGCTGGATAGCTATATCGCCGGGCTGATTCTGCTGGCAGCCGCGCCCTGTACCGCCATGGTGTTTGTCTGGAGCCGCCTGTCCAGTGGCGACCCGCTGTTCACGCTATCGCAGGTAGCGCTGAACGACAGCATCATGGTGTTTGCCTTCGCCCCCATCGTGGCCTTCCTGCTGGGCATTTCGTCCATCACCGTACCCTGGGATACGCTGCTGACCTCGGTGCTGCTCTACATCGTCATTCCGGTTCTGCTGGCGCAGGCGCTGCGCAAGGTCTTGCTGGCCAGGGGACAGGCCGCCTTCGATGCCGCCATGGCCAGAATCGGCCCGTGGTCCATCACGGCGCTGCTGGCCACCCTGGTGCTGCTGTTTGCCTTCCAGGGTGCCGCCATCATCAAGCAACCGCTGGTGATTGCCTTGCTCGCCGTGCCCATCCTGATCCAGGTGTTCTTCAATTCGGCACTGGCCTACTGGCTGAACAAGGTGGTGGGCGAGAAGCACAACGTTGCCTGCCCGTCGGCACTGATTGGCGCATCCAACTTCTTCGAACTGGCCGTAGCGGCAGCCATCAGCCTGTTCGGGTTTGAATCCGGCGCAGCGCTGGCAACAGTCGTCGGCGTACTCATTGAAGTGCCGGTGATGCTGCTGGTGGTAAAAGTGGTCAATGCATCACGGGGCTGGTACGAGGCCTAGCACCTGCACGGACAAAATCATGAAAAGCAGGTATTTGACCCGGCCATGTGTCGCCTGCCGGTGTGTGCGGTGCTGTTGCGGACCGGGCCAGACACTGTAGGACTTACCGCCCATCTGCCTGGCGCGTAGTGTCTGACAACAGCCCGGACAACACAGAGCGCAGCCAGCGATTGCCGGGGTCGTGGTGAAAACGTTCGTGCCAATGCTGCTTCACCGCATAATCCGGCAAGGCAAACGGCACCGGAAACGCCCGAAACCGCCCGCGCCCTTCCAGCACTTGCGCCAAGCGCTCAGGTATGGTCACCAGCATGTCAGTCTGCTCGATGACAAAGGCAATGCCCAGATAATTGGGCACACGCAGGGCAATGCGGTGACGAATGCCCAGCCGGGCGATTTCCTGCGCCAGAATGAGGTGGCCGGTGCCGGATGAGGTCACTACCGCATGCTCCTCGGCCTCGAACTGGGCCAGCGTCAGCCCATCGCGAATACGGGGGTGATCGGCACTGGCCAGCCAGAACCTGGTGCCGCTGTGGCCCAGCCTGCGTGCCGTGCTACCGCCGGGCAAACCCACCCCGCACACCCGGCCAAGCTGCTGGCACTACGCTGCACTGCGTCCGCTGCTGTTGCAGGCTGGCGAACTGACCCCGATCGAAAAAGCCGAACGCCGCGTGCTGGTGCTGGCCAACCCGGGTCACGGTCTGGAAAAAATGCAGGCCAGCGCCGCCATCTATCTGGGCATGCAGCTATTGCTACCCGGCGAGATTGCCCCCTCGCACCGCCACACTCCCAACGCCGTGCGCATGATCGTGGAAGGAGAAGGCGCTTATACCACGGTGGGCGGCGAGAAGTGTCCGATGCAACGCGGCGATTTGATCCTCACCCCCACCGGGTTGTGGCACGAACACGGTCATGACGGCAACGAACCCGTGGTATGGCTGGACGTGCTGGACTTGCCACTGGTGCACTATCTGGAAGCCTCTTACGTGGAAGAAGGCCAGCCGCAAACCGTTACCGCCAACGACAGTGAGCGCGGTTATCGCAGCGGCGGGGTGGTACCCAGCCGGATGCTTGCCCGCAATGACCGGCGCTATGGGTGATGGCAGCAAGTTGCGTACGCGCGTAGCGCTCCACCTGCCGCTGTCGTTTTTCTTCCCACTCGGAGGTCAGACGGGCTTCGGCCGCACGATGGCACTCGACAGCCGTGCGCTAGTCTTTGGCGCGTAGCGAAAACGTGACTTCTTTGTTGCCGGGTTAGCCAAGCATTTGCAACAGCGCTTGCGCAACTCCTTCGGAGCTAGCCGGATTCTGCCCTGTGACAAGGTTACCGTCTTCCACAATAAACGGTGCCCAGTCAGGACCCTTCTGGTAGATGGCTTGCAGCTGTTTGAATTCATCCTCAATAAGGAAAGGCACAACAGCAGTCAGCTCAACCGCATCTTCTTCGCTATTGGTAAAACCCGTTACCTTGCGGCCAGCTACCAGCGGCTTGCCATCGCGGGCTTTGACGTGTCGCAATACGCCAGGGGCATGGCAAACAAAACCAATCGGCTTGCCAGCACGGTCAAACGATTCGATCAGTGCAATGGACTGTGCTGATTCCGCCAGGTCCCATAAGGGGCCATGGCCGCCGGGGTAAAACACCGCATCGAAATCCTCCTGCTTGACCTCAGCCAGACGCACGGTGCTGGCCAGTTCCTGCCGGGCCTCTGCGTCGGCCTTGAAACGGTGAGTCAGTTCGGTCTGGAATTCTGGCAGGTCACTCTTGGGGTCCAGCGGTGGCTGGCCACCTTGCGGTGATGCCAGCACCAGTTCCGCGCCCGCATCCCTGAATACATAGTAAGGCGCTGCAAACTCTTCCAGCCAGAAGCCGGTTTTCTTGCCGGTGTTGCCCAGTTGGTCGTGCGAGGTCAGTACCATTAATACTTTCATGATCGAATATCCTTTACGGTGTGGCCCGTGTTGAGCCAGATTTCAGTATCAGACTGTTTGCAAAAATGCTTTTACTGCTACGAGGCCATCCTGATGCGGGGCGCGCAGCCGCAGATTCGAAGCACCATCCTCGCTTTGCACCACCACAGCCTTGGCGTGGCTAAAACGTTTGAAACCATGAATGCCGTGATAGGCCCCCATGCCAGAGGCACCTACCCCACCAAAGGGCAGGCTGTCGATGGCCGCATGGGTCATCACGTCATTGATCACCACGGCACCTGAGGTGGTGTGTTGGCTAAAGGCCTGCTGCTTGTTCTGGTCATTGCCAAAGTAATACGCAGCAAGCGGCCGCGGATGTGCATTGATGTACTGCAAAGCGGCATCAAAGCCGGGAATGCTCATCACCGGCAGCAAGGGGCCAAAAATCTCTTCTTGCATGATGGCCATGTCGTCAGTGGCATCCAGCACCAGATGCGGAGCCATCTTGCGGATATGCGGATCGACATCCACCTCTCCTGGCGCGGCCAGGCTAATGACCGTTGCACCTTTCGCCCGTGCGTCGTCCAGCAAACCTTGCAGACGTGAAAAATGCTGTGGGCTGATGATGGACGTGTAGTCCGGATTGTCCTGAAAACTGCGGTAGCTGCTTGCGACAAAGCGCTGCGCAGCGTTCACCAGTCCGGGCAAATTCGCTGGCGTAATCAGCAAGTAATCTGGCGACAAGCAGATTTGGCCGGCATTGAAAGCCTTGATGGTGAGCGTGCGGGCAATGGCAGTCTCCAGATCCGCATCCTCATCTATCACTACCGGGGATTTGCCACCCAGCTCCAGTGTGACTGGCACCAGATTCTCAGCCGCAGCCCGCATCACGTGCTTGCCGACAGCCGTGCTGCCGGTGAACACCAGGTGATCGAACGGCAAGGCACTGAATGCCCGGCCAATGTCCGCATCGCCCTGCACCACCACCAGTTCGTGCGGAGCAAAGTATTGACCTACCAGTTCGGCCAGCAGGTCCGAGGTACGCGGTGTCAGCTCCGATGGTTTGAGCATGGCGGTATTACCGGCAGCAAATACGCCAGCCAGCGGTCCGAATGCCAGGTTGATGGGGAAATTCCAGGGACTGATCACACCCACCACACCCAGGGCTTGTTGCTCGATCCGGGCCTGCATGCCAGGGCCGCCAGTTTCCACCACTTGCGGACGCATCCACTCACCAACATGCTCGGCAGCATGTTGCAAGCCCTTGATGGTGGTGACCATGTCGACCAGGAGTGTCTGATACTGGCTGCGATGGGCAAAGTCGGCGCTGATGGCATCCGCCAGTGCCTGATGGTTTTCCTGGATCAACCGTACGCTACGCTGCAGACGGTCACGTCTCAGTTCCAGGCTGGCCGGGCCCGCGGCCAGTTGTGCATTTTTCATTCCTTGCAGGATGCTGAGCAAGTCTTGCTGTATTTGAGTGTCCATGTGTGGTTTCTCTTTGTTGGAGCAGATGAAGCAGCCAGGTCAAAGCACGTGTAATGCAACGTCGATGTTGCCTCGCACTGCATTCGAGTATGGGCAGGTGGCGTGTGCAGCGGCGACCAGCGCCTCAGCCTGCTCCCGCTCAATGGCAGGCAGCTCGATACTCAGGCTGATGGCCAGGCCATAGCCACCTTCGATACGCGGGCCGATTCCCACCTGGGCAGTAACGCGGGCATTGTCCGGCACCTTGGGATGCGCTCCCTTGCTCAGTGCAGATACTGTTTTCATGGCGCTCAGAAAGCAGGCGGCATAGCCGGCTGCAAACAATTGTTCCGGATTATTGCCAACATCCTTGCCGCCCAGCTCACGCGGCAGACCCAACCAGACATTCAGCGAGCCGTCCGCAGTGCGGGCATAGCCATCGCGGCCGCCGGTTGCAGTGGCTTCGGTTTGATACAGAACATTACTCAACATGGTTATCCCCTTGATTGGTGTGCATTTCTGCGATGGAGAAATCATAGGGGAGACTGGTATCTGGCCGCCAACAAGGGTATTTTTGCAGGGGTATAATTTTTTTTATGGGTTAATCATGTCGCTTGTCCGGCTCAGAACCTTTATCGAGGTGTACCGCCAGCACTCGATCAGTGGTGCCGCCAGAAGCCTTAACCTGACCCAGCCGGCGGTGTCGCAACATATAGCCGGTCTGGAAGTTGCCATCGGACGGCCCTTGTTCGAAAGGCAAAGCCAGGGCGTGCTACCGACTGCTGCGGCAGATGAGCTGGCTGCAGATATCGGCGACAAACTGGATGCGGCGGAGGCAGCGCTGTCCACGGCGCGCGCACGTTCGGCCGATATTGCCGGCAATCTGCATATCATCGGCCATGCCGACTTTCTGGCGGAAAAATTGGTTCCTGCCCTGGTCCCCTTACTTAAAGAGGATATCCGCGTGCGGCTGCATGCAGGTGATGGTCCGCTGGTCACGCAGATGTTGCTGGAGGAACACTACGACCTGGGCTTCTCTGCTCATCCGGTAAGCGATGCGCGCCTGAAAGGAGAACTGGTCCTGAGTGACCGGATTATGCTGGTTGCCGCCCCTGAAGTCGCCCGACGCCTGAGAGCTGCCCAGGATCTGGGAACGGCGCTGCAAGCCGAACCCTTGCTGGCCTACAATCTGGAGCGCTCCCTGATTGACCACTGGCTGGAAAAAAACCGCATTCATGCGCCAGGGCTTATCCCGGCACTGACCGGGCAGGATCTACGCGGCTTGCGCAGCCTGCTCAGCCAGGGGTTTGGCTGGACACTGCTGCCGCACTATTTGTGCAAATCACATTTGCAAAGTGGCGAGCTGGAGGAAATACCCCCTCCGCTTGGCCACACCGAAATCCGCTACTACCTGATCTGGCTGCCAAGTAAATTACGCAAGCCACGCGTGGCACATGCGCGACAAACACTGCTATGGCAACTGGCTGAAAAAACAGGAAAGACAGAATAGGCGGATGCCGGGGATGGCCTGGTGTCGCAGCATCCGCTACCGCATGTCCCAACACTTGCACTCAAGGGGAGTCCAGTCCGGCATTGCTGCCAGCTTCCGGAAACATGGACAAGACAATTCCCGGTACCGAATTGAGCGACCTGCCACACGACACATTCCATGCACTGTTCGTCAAGCAGAGTACTGTTCAAGTACATCCATAGCGACATTCTGTGCATGAATATCGGAAAACCTGCTCAACAAGTGGTCTATGCAAGCCTTGATGCGGGGGGAGATCAACGCACGATGGGGATATTGCATTACAAGCTGACAAGGCCCCGGGTCGTGCTTGCCCAGTAACAGGACCTTCAGCTGTCCACGTTCAAGATAAGGCCATGCCTGCTGTACCGCTACTTGCGTAATGCCCATATGCCGAACAGCTGCTTCAGTCATCAGCTCAGGCGATGACATGGTCAAGCTGCTGTGAGCAATATCCAGCGTGTGAATTTCGTCATCCCGCTCCCGGAACATCCAGGGGCAAACCTTGCCCGCAGAAAAGCGCCTTGTAATCAAGCGGTGACTGGCAAGTTCTGCCAATGTTTGCGGTACACCGGCCTGAGCAAGATAAGCCGGTGATGCCACCAGAACCATCTGCAGATGACAGATAGGTCTGGCAATCAAGCTTGCATCCTCAGTATGGCTGCCACGTATCACGATATCGTAGCCCCCCCTCAGCCACATCCACGACCCGGTCGTCAAAATCAATGTCGATTGCCAGTTGCGGATGGCTGGCAAGCAAGTCAGACAAGGCTGGCAACAGATGCTCGCGGCCAAAGTCGGCACTACTTGAAATACGAACCTTTCCGCTGATTGCATTCTTTCCCTGCCCAAGGGCATCCGCTGCACAATCCAGTGAATCCAAGGCCAGGCGTGCCTGCTGCAAAAAGGCAGCCCCCTCTTTGGTCAGGCTCAACTTGCGTGTGGTACGGTTAAGCAGACGTACGCCCAATGCCTGCTCAAGCCCCGCCACATTCTTGCTGACTGTGGCATTGGTGACACCCAATTGTCGGGCAGCAGCCGTAAAGCTACCGGCGTCCACGGTATTGACAAAAGACAGTACCGAACGCGTACGCTGCGATAAATCCATAGCGGTTTCATCGGTCAGATCTGTGTTCTGTAATGCTGAATGAGCCAGAAAATGACAGACATGCAGTGCAGATAGTGGTGTTATCCATTGATTGATGGAGTCCAGCCACCACCCAATGCTTTGAATGCTGCAACTGCTGCACGTGCCGCTTCTGTGCGCGCCTGGGCCTCAGCATCGGAAGCACTGAGCAGGCTCTCATCTGCATGCAGTACCTCAATCAGGCTGACCAGCCCATTTTGATAGGCCGCAAAAGATGCAGACCGGGCACGGCCAAGGGAATCCACTCCACGCTTCAGAACAGCAGACTGCTCTTCCCGCTTAGCCAGTGCCGAGTAGGCGTTTTCCACATCTTCTGCGGCATGGAGCGCGGCCAGTCGATAGGCTGCCAGCATCTCGGCTTCCTGTCCCCTGGCTTGGTCGATCTGGGCATTGATCCGACCAAAGTCGAACAAGCGCCAGCGAAGCCCAAGCATACCTGCGGCCTGACTGGCACCACTGGTAAACACATTACCGGAAGACACCGCCGTAGCACTGCCAACAAGGCCGGTCATGGAGAGCTTGGGATAGTACTCGGCAATGGCAACGCCAATACGCGCACTCGCAGCAGCCAAGCGACGCTCCGCCACGATAAGGTCCGGCCTGCGTCGCAGCAATTCACCTGGAGTTTCCGAAGTTGTGATGCGAGGGGCAACCGGAATACCACTCATTTCTGTCAGCTCGGAGCGATGGGTACCGGGTGGTGAAGCCAGCATTACATCAAGTGCATTCATCGCAGCGTCCAGCCCGGTTTCAAGAACAGGTACGGAAGACTTTACTTGAGCCAGTACCCCTTCTGCTTGATCCACCTGCAGTTCTGGAGCCAATCCTTTGCTGTAAAGAAGCTGAATCTTGCCAAGCAGTTCTTCCTGTTTCTGCACCTGCCGCCGCGCGATATCCAGGCGGGTTTGCAATCCACGGATGCTGATGTAGATGTCGGCAGTCTGAGCGGCAACTGCCAAGCGAGCAGCGGCAGCACCTGCTTCTGAGGCTTGGTACTCAGCCACTGCTGCTTCCCGGCTGCGTCGCAATCCACCAAACAAGTCAAGCTCCCAGCTTGCACCCAGATTAGCCTCGTAATCATTGCCATAGCGGTTAAAGCCGGGTTGTGCATTCAAGACCTGTCCTAGAGGCGTTTCCACTGACTGGTAAGCCCTGCCGGCTTGTCCGCTGATGTTTCCAGAAGGCATCAGCGCAGCATTGGCGGCCCCCAGTCCCGCCCGTGCTTGCACAACGCGGGCGGATGCCTGTGCAAGATCAAGATTTTGCGCCAATGCCAGCGAGACATATCGACTCAGTTGTTGATCCTCGAACGCAGTCCACCATGATGTCAGGTCAGTATTGGCAGCAGCCTGCTGCTGTGCGGCCGAGCCTGCGCCAATGTAGTGGTCAGGAAGCGATATTTTGGGCCGGACATAATCAGGACCAACTGCACAACCAGCAAGCAGACTGGCTGCCATGAACAAGGCAAGAGGATGCTTAATCAACACGGGCGACTCCAAATCAGGGTGAACTATAGTGACCATAATACATAATAGTCACTTATTGTCAATTTTAGGGCTGCTGTGTAAGCTATGCCTCATGAAAAATACACAAGCCTCCACCGCGGCCTCCCGAGGCCCGGCTGATCACGAAGTACGCAATCAAATCGTGGCCGCCGCCACCGAGCACTTCAGTCTCTATGGGTACGAAAAGACAACCGTATCCGACCTTGCCAAGGCCATCGGCTTCTCAAAGGCTTATATCTACAAGTTTTTCGAGTCCAAACAAGCCATTGGAGAGATGATCTGCGCCAACTGCCTGCTTGAAATCGAAAATGATGTCCGGGCAGCAGTAGACGAAGTCGAAGGCGCACCGGAGAAGCTGCGCCGGATGTTCAAGACCATCGTAAAATCAAGCCTCGGGCTGTTTTTCCAGGACCGGAAGCTTTATGAAATAGCCGCCTCTGCTGCAGGTGAACGCTGGAGCGCCACCGTTGCATACGAACAGCGCATTCAAGGCTTGCTGCAAGATATCCTGCAACAAGGTCGACTCAATGGCGACTTTGAACGCAAAACCCCTCTGGATGAAACGGCCAAAGCAATTTATCTGGTCCTGCATCCCTATCTGCACCCGCTTATCTTGCAGTACAACTTCGACAACACCGAAGAAGCACCTGCACACCTGTCGAGTCTGGTACTGCGCAGCCTGGCACCGTAGCTGCTCAACACGACAGTGACTATTGACTAAATTGGTCACAAGAATAATACTGAAAGTCCCGATTATTTCGTCAAAGGGACTTTCATGCCCCGGCATCGCCTCACCATCTCAACTCTCATCTGCGCATTGCCGTTTGCCCTGGTCGCTTGCGGCGAAGAAGCACAGACAGACCCTCGCACCAATACACCATTGGTACGCACAACGCTTGTTCAGGAAAGCGTCCCTGACGCACGCACCTTCACCGGAACCATCGCCGCCCGGATACAGAGCGATCTTGGATTCCGAGTTGCGGGTAAGGTATCGGAACGACTTGTCGACACCGGCCAACTCGTCAGGCGTGGCCAGGTGCTGATGCGGATTGACCCTATCGATCTGCGACTTGCCGCCAACGCACAGCAAGAAACGGTATCGGCAGCACGGGCACGGGCACAGCAGACTGCACAGGATGAAATCCGCTATCGCGAGTTACGTGGAACAGGTGCCATTTCAGCTTCAGCCTACGACCAGATCAAAGCAGCAGCCGATGCTGCAAAAGCACAGCTCAGCGCCGCAGAAGCACAGGCAGACGTAGCCAAGAATGCCAGCCGTTATGCCGAACTGATCGCTGACGGAGATGGCGTGGTGATGGAAACGCTGGCAGAGCCGGGCCAGGTGGTTAATGCAGGACAACCCGTAGTGCGCATCGCACACGCAGGTCGCAGGGAAGCGCTGATTCAGTTGCCGGAAACCATACGTCCCGCCGTTGGCTCTGTCGCACAAGCCACGCTGTTCGGCAAGGATGATGTCAATGTACCGGCAAAACTGCGCCAGCTCTCTGAGACGGCAGACCGCGTAACACGCACCTTCGAGGCACGTTATGTGCTGGATGGGGAGCTGGCCAACGCCCCCCTGGGAGCGACGGTGACCATCCGGATCCCGGAAGGCCGGACGACTGGCAATGCAGGCCTGCACGTCCCCATCAGCGCACTGTTTGATGCGGGCAAAGGGCCGGGCGTATGGGTTGTTGATGGTCATCCGGCCAAGGTGTCGTGGCGTCCGGTCACCATTCTCAAGCTTGATGACGACGGAGCCCGCGTAACGGGAAGCATCAATCGCGGCAATCGCATTGTGGCGCTCGGTGCACACCTGCTCCACGAAGGAGAGAAGGTCAAGGTGGCAAGTACCGCCACTGGCACTACAGCAGAAGGAGTGAAGCCATGAGCGACAGTCGATTCAATTTGTCGGCTCTGGCAGTACGTGAGCGTGCCATTACGCTGTTCCTGATCATCCTGATCTCACTGGCAGGGCTGGTCTCGTTTCTTAAACTGGGCAGAGCAGAAGACCCGGCCTTTACCGTCAAGGTGATGACGATTGTCACCGCCTGGCCAGGCGCTACGGCACAAGAGATGCAAGACCAGGTGGCGGAAAAAATCGAAAAACGCCTGCAGGAACTTCGCTGGTATGACCGGACTGAAACCTACACACGCCCCGGACTGGCATTCACAACGCTGACCTTGCTGGACAGCACGCCTCCTTCAGAAGTCAAAGAGGAGTTTTACCAGGCACGTAAAAAAGTTGGAGATGAAGTTCAGAACCTTCCTTCCGGCGTCATGGGCCCCTTTCTGAATGATGAGTATTCGGATGTTACCTTCGCCTTGTTTGCCCTCAAGGCTAAAGGCGAGCCGCAACGCGTACTGGCCAGGGATGCAGAAACGCTGCGTCAGCGCCTGCTGCATGTGGCCGGGGTCAAAAAGGTCAATATCATTGGAGAACAGGCAGAACGGATCTATATCGAGCTCTCCCACGATCGCCTGGCTACCCTGGGAATCAGCCCACAGGATGTATTCGCTGCACTTAACAACCAGAATGCGCTGACACCTGCCGGTTCCGTCGAAACCAAGGGACCTGAAATATTCATCCGCCTGGATGGTGCCTTCAACCAGTTACAGAAAATTCGTGACACCCCGATAGTTGCACAGGGCCGTTCGCTGAAACTGTCTGACATTGCCACCGTAAAACACGGTTATGAAGATCCGGCAACATTCATGATCCGTAACGGCGGAGAGCCGGCCTTGCTATTGGGCGTCGTGATGCGCGACGGCTGGAATGGCCTGGATCTGGGCAAAGCGCTCGATAGCGAAGTCAATGCCATCAATGCGGAACAACCGCTGGGAATGAGCTTGTCCAAGGTTACCGACCAGGCAGTAAACATCCACAGCGCAGTCGGCGAATTCATGATCAAGTTCCTGGTCGCCCTGCTGGTGGTGATGCTGGTCAGCTTCATGAGCATGGGCTGGCGTGTCGGCCTGGTGGTGGCAGCGGCAGTGCCACTGACACTGGCGGTCGTCTTTGTCGTAATGGCTGCTACCGGTAAAAACTTTGACCGCATCACCCTTGGCTCACTGATTCTGGCACTTGGCCTGCTGGTGGACGACGCCATCATTGCCATTGAAATGATGGTAGTCAAAATGGAAGAAGGCTATGGCCGCATTGCGGCTTCCGCCTATGCCTGGAGTCACACGGCCGCTCCGATGTTGTCCGGCACCCTGGTCACTGCGGTAGGCTTCATGCCTAACGGTTTCGCCCGATCATCTGCGGGTGAATACACCAGCAATATGTTCTGGATTGTAGGCATCGCCCTCATCGCCTCGTGGGTGGTTGCCGTGGTATTCACCCCCTATCTGGGTGTCAAATTGCTGCCTGACTTCAAAAAGGTTGAGGGTGGACATGCTGCCATTTACGACACACCACGCTATAACCGCTTCCGCACGTTTCTGGGACGCGTCATCGGCCGAAAATGGATAGTCGCTGGCGGAGTGATTGGCTTGTTTGTGGTTTCCATACTTGGCATGGCATTGGTGAAGAAGCAATTCTTTCCTGTTTCTGACCGGCCGGAGGTGCTGATTGAAGTACAAATGCCTTATGGCACAGCCATATCACAAACCAGCTCCGCCACTGCCAAGGTTGAAGCATGGCTCTCCAGACAAAAGGAAGCCAGAATCGTCACCTCCTATATTGGCCAAGGTGCTCCCCGCTTCTATCTGGCCATGGGGCCTGAACTCCCGGATCCTTCATTTGCCAAGATCGTGGTGCGTACCGATAACCAGCTTGAACGTGATGAACTGAAGCAAAAGTTACGCAAAGCCATTGCCGCAGGTCTGGCCCCCGAAGCGCGCTTGCGTGTCACCCAGCTGATTTTTGGGCCCTACTCACCATTCCCGGTTGCTTACCGCGTTTCCGGACCTGATCCGGACAAATTGCGCGGGATTGCAGACCAGCTACGTCAGGTACTGGAATCCAGCCCGATGATGCGCACGGTCAACACCGATTGGGGAGTACGCGTCCCGACCCTGCATTTCACCTTGCAACAAGACCGGTTGCAAGCACTGGGACTTAGCTCCAGCGCAGTGGCCCAACAACTACAGTTTTTCCTTCAGGGGGTGCCTGTCACTGCGGTACGCGAAGATATCCGCACGGTTCAGGTAGTGGCACGTTCTGCAGGCAATACGCGTCTGGACCCGGCCAGAATCAACGCCTTCACATTGGTTGGCATGCACGGTGAACGCATTCCGCTATCACAAGTAGGCAAGATTGAAATGCGCATGGAGGAGCCGATTCTGCGCAGACGCGACCGCGTGCCCACCATCACGGTGCGGGGAGACATTGCCGATGGCTTGCAGCCGCCCGATGTATCAGCAGCCATCACCAGACAGCTGCAGCCGATGATTGCCACGTTGCCAAGTGGCTATCACATCGAGGAAGCCGGATCGGTAGAAGAATCAGGCAAGGCTACCGCAGCCATGATGCCCTTGTTCCCCATCATGCTGGCGGCGACGCTTTTCATCATCATCCTCCAGGTGCGCTCGCTATCCGCCATGGTGATGGTGTTCCTGACCAGTCCACTGGGCTTGATTGGCGTGGTCCCGACGCTCTTGCTGTTCCGGCAGCCTTTCGGGATTAACGCACTGGTCGGATTGATTGCTCTTTCAGGCATCCTGATGCGCAACACATTGATCTTGATAGGACAGATCCGGGAAAACGAGCACGCAGGGCTAGACCCGTTCAGGTCTGTAGTGGAAGCAACCGTACAGCGTGCGCGTCCGGTCATCCTGACCGCCCTGGCAGCCATTCTGGCGTTCATTCCGTTGACGCACTCTGTGTTCTGGGGAACCCTGGCCTATACACTGATTGGCGGAACATTCGCAGGAACCATCCTGACGCTTGTATTCCTGCCAGCCATGTATTCCATCTGGTTCAAAATCAAACCGGTTGCACAAGTCAGCTGAGACAAGCAGCCAATACAAAAGAAGCTGCACCGGAGGGTGCAGCTTCTTTGGTTTCCTGCAGGTGGCGTAGCACTCCCCTGGCACTACCCTGCTGTCTTGTCAGCCAGAGATACAAGCTGACCAGTCACGCCATTTCATCCTGAAGAACATTGCAGGTACATCCAGAGACACCGGCCTGCATACCGGCTTGTTCATTCTCTTATTTCAGGTTGGCAGAAATGCTCGGGGGTAACGACCCCGGGTATGTGCTTCTGTCCCCACTGAGCCAACGATTGCAATACGCCAGCCAAATCTGCCCCTTTGGGGGTGATGAAGTACTCCGCACGTGGCGGTTTGTCTTGATAGAACTCTTTTTTGACCAGGCCGGCTGCTTCCAGACGTTTCAACCTGTCAGCCAGAATGTTGGTCGGGATGGCCTCAGGCGAAGACTGGAATTCTCCATAGCGATGCTTGCCAGCATGGAACAAATCACGCACGACAAGTAGCGTCCATTTGTCACCAACGATATCGAGCACATTGGCGATCGGGCAGGTGGAACGATACCCCTCAGGGCAGGCGGGGGTCGGGTTTTCATTTTTCATGTACAAAATTCTAGACAAGTCACTTGCATTTTACAAGTTTAGGTCTTAGCATTAACTTGCACTTTGCAAGTTACTGGACATTCCTGTTCCGTCAAGGCCCATAGGGCAAGCCGATTGTGCTGTGTCATCGATTCCGGGGAGTACTTGGTCTCTGGGATCCGGCTTTCATCGATGCCTTGGCCGCGCAGGAATATCAGGTCATTTTGCGTGATACCAATGTGACCGTTCAGGAAATTGCTCCGCCCTGGGTAGATACCGACCTGATCAAGAAAGGCGCAGATCCGCGCGCCATGCCGTTGAAGCCTTTATCGCCGAAACCATGCAAGGGTTGGCAACAGAAATACCTGAAGTGGTGGTCGAAACGGTTCGGGCCATTCGCGCCAATCCGGGACCGAATGAACATGCCCTGGTTGATGCTTTCAATGCCGATTTGGTAGCCAACCCACCTGCATTCTGAAATTCAAACAGGAGATAGCACCATGACGAATACCAAAGTTGTTCTTGTAACCGGCGTGTCATCCGGTATCGGACAAGCTACCGCGCTGAAATTTGCCGAGCAGGGATGCCTGGTATTCGGCACGGTGCGAAATTTGACACAGGCGCAACCCATAGCAGGGGTTGCGCTGCTGGAAATGGATGTGCGTGATGGAGATGCAATCCAACGGACCATCCAGACCATCATCAATCAGGCCGGGCGAATCGACGTATTGGTCAACAGCGCAGGAGTCACCTTGCTTGGTGCAATGGAAGAGACATCCATGGCTGAAGCGCGGGCCTTGTTCGACACCAACTTTTTCGGCCTGTTACGCGTAATCAAGGCGGTACTTCCCTATATGCGCGCACAGCGCTCCGGCCGCATCGTGAACATCAGTTCGGTGTTGGGCTTTCTACCGGCACCTTATATGGCACTTTATGCTGCATCCAAACATGCAGTTGAAGGATTATCCGAGACGCTTGATCACGAAGTCCGCCAATTCGGCATTCGTGTGTCCTTGGTGGAACCGGCATTCACCAAGACCAATCTCGATCTCAATGCACCACAAACCTGCACTCAAATACCAGCTTATGACCTGGAACGTGTTGTCGTCTCCATCGCCATTCAGGCCAATGTCCAGCAAGCACCGAATCCTGACGGCGTTGCCGCAACCATTGTCGAGGCGGCACTGGGACGGTGGAAGATGCGCCACACACCCAAAGGCAAAGCCTCGTTACTGGCGAGACTGCGACGCTTCATGCCTGCGGGACCAGTCAGCCAAGGGATAAGAAAGACCTTCGGATTAGCCTGAGGCAATCTGCGCCAGCCTTGGTGCTTTTGTCATCGTGTCGCCTGGATGGCCGCGAGCCTTCTTCCTGAATGTACCCACAGGTGTTGTGGCCATCTGGCGTGGCAGCACAATAACACAATAAAACCAGCGCACGCCCAAGCCAAGACATCAGCCAGTTTTGTATCGGTTTGCTTAGTCAGGATTAAAACTTTCCATCAGCGAATCACAGTCTCATATCTGCACCAACAGGAGATTAAAATGAGCAAACAAGAAATTGTACTGTGCCACCCGGTACGAACCGCTATTGGTTCATTTGGTGGATCCTTGAAGTCCATCTCCGCCATGATGCTTGGTGGTGTAGTGATTCGCGAGACGCTAAGACGCTCCGGACTTGATCCTGAAAAAATAGATGGCGTGGTAATGGGTAATGTTATCCAAGCCGGAAACCGCATGAACCCTGCACGCCAGGCCGCCATCGCTGGCGGCTTGCCCGACGCGGTACCGGCCTTTACCGTCAACCGTGTCTGCGGGTCTGGTGTTCAAGCAATCGTATCTGCCGCTCAAGAAATCAGCTTTGCTTACTCCAAGGCGATAATTGCAGGGGGCATGGAAAACATGGATATGGCACCCTACTTGCTACCCACTGGCCGATGGGGAGCGCGCATGGGCAATGTACAGGCTCTTGACAGTATGCTGCATGACGGTCTGGTTGATGCATTTTCTCAAAAACACTCCGGATGGCATACAGAAGATCTGGTGGATAAATATAATATCAGCCGTGAGGATCAGGATCGCTGGGCTCTACGATCACAACTTAATTTCTCTGCCGCGCAGCACACTGGGGTATTCGATGCTGAAATAGCTGCAGTTGAGATAGAAACAAAACAAGGCATCCATCAGTTCAAACGGGACGAAGCCAATCGTCCAGACACCACGCTGGAAATATTACAAAACCTGAAGCCGGCATTCCGTACCCCCGGAACCATTACCGCAGGAAATGCGCCAGGCTTGAATAGCGGTGCCGCAGCACTGATTGTGGCTGAAAGAAGTTTTGCTGAAAAAAACAACTTGCAAGCATTCGCACGCTTAGTATCATTTGGCATTGCTGCGGTTGAACCGGGCATGTTTGGAATTGGCCCCGTACCCGCAGTCAAACAAGCCCTGCAGCGTGCCAACTGGACACTGGATCAACTTGACCGAATTGAGATTAATGAAGCTTTTGCAGCGGTACCGCTCGCGGTAATGCGCGAATTGGGAATCGATGAAAACATTGTCAATGTCGAAGGTGGCGCCATTGCGCATGGACATCCAATTGGTGCGACTGGTGCGATCTTAACGACGCGTCTGATTCACTCCCTCCAGCGAGCGGGACTGAAGCGAGGCCTGGTAACACTTTGCATAGGCGGGGGGCAAGGCATTGCCTTGGCAATTGAGTTGCTATAACTCTTGCATTGTTTGACCAGACTTGAAGTAATTCACACGGTGTGATTGATAGGAAAAGCGGGGAAAGCCCATAGGACTCTCCCCGCTTTGTTGATTCAATGCCATCACCGAAAAAATAACTGGATCACGTACAGGACGCAATCGGAATAATACCAATGCAGTCCTCGCCACGTTCATCTCACAAACGTCATATGCTGGCTTAAATAACGGTATTCGAATCATCCTGTCAGCCATTACCTGGAACATGATTTGAATACACAGCGCAATCAGGTAGGGCGATGTGCTTCGTAGAGCCACTTCACCATTGCGGGATCCCGGTGATCAAAAAATGCACTGCTTGCGGTATCGAGCGTAGCAATTCTGGCCATGTCTTCGGCACGCAATTCGAAGTCCGTGATGGTAAAGTTTTCCAGCATCCGTTCCGGACGGATGGATTTTGGAATGGCAACCACGCCGCGTTGCAGCAGCCAGCGTAGAACGACCTGAGCCACAGAACGACCATGCTGTTGCGCGATATCTTGCAATACTTCATTACCAAAAAGATTATTACGCCCCTCCGCAAATGGCCCCCACGATTCGATCTGGATGCCCTGCTCCTGCAAAAACCGTGCACTAGCTGTCTGCTGACAGAATGGGTGTGTTTCGATCTGGTTTACCGCTGGCACAACCTTGTTACGCATCACCAAATCCATGACACGATCCGGATGGAAATTACTGACGCCAATGGCACGAATACGTCCATCCCGGTACAGCTGTTCCATGGCTTTCCATGAGCCATGGATATCGCCATATGGTTGATGGATCAGATACAGGTCCAGATAGTCAAGCTGCAACCTTGCCATGGAACGTTCAAAAGCCTGTAGCGTTCGTTCGTAGCCTGTATCGTGCAACCAAAGCTTGGTCGTGATGAACAGTTGCTCACGCGGAATGCCACTGGATGCAATCGCACGTCCAACTGCCTCTTCGTTGCCATAGGAAGCTGCGGTATCGATCAGTCGGTAACCAGTCTGCAAGGCTGCAGAGACACAGGCTTCGCACTCAGCCTGGTCACTCATCTGAAATACACCGAATCCTTGCAATGGCATCTGGATGCCGTTGTTCAGTGTCGTTGTTTGCATATCATTCTTCCTTGTCAAGATGTCATACGCGCAATACCGATAAAATCAGGCCTCTTGCTCCGTGACCTTGTAATTTGTGTTCCGCTGATATGACTGGGTCACTGGATGAAAGCGGATGTAACGCAGGGATACAAACAAAGCGATAATCAGGAATAGCGCTGACATATAAAGAACAAACCCGGTATGCAAAGCCATACCCGCCGCATCATAGGCAGTGGCATGTCCACCGGAATAAACCACAACCAGAATGGCTAGCCCCAAGGTTGCGCCAATCTGGTGAGCCACATTGAGAATACCGGAAGCAGCACCTGCATTTTCTGGCGCGACCCCGGCCACTCCGGCAACAGTCAGTGGTGCCAGCACCCAACCTTGTCCGAATCCCACCAGCAACATGGGTAATAGCACACCACCAACATAAGACAGGTGCACAGCACCAAGACCCTGCAACAAAACTCCAGTGGCACAAACCGAGAGCCCTGTCAGCAAAATACGACGATGGCCAAAACGTTTTACTGCGACAGGCACAGTAAGCGAAGTAAGCATTTGGGGAATGGTTACCGGGATAAATGCCAATCCGGCCAACATCGGAGTGAAACCAAGTGCACCTTGCAAGTACTGTGCAGTAAAGAACCAGAAGCCAACCATCCCACTCAGAAACAGCAGACGCGCAAGGTAGGCAGCATTACGCTTTGCATCATCCAGCAGCGTCAGCGGCAATAACGGTTGCCTGGCCTTTGACTCAATCCGGATGAATGTCATCAATAGCACTAGTCCGATAGTGATGCTGCCCCAGGTCAATGGCGATGCCCAGCCGGACTCAGCTGCTTCAACAATGCCAAATACCAGTGCACACATACCGAGCGTGGAGGTCAGCGCACCGGCAATATCAAAGCGGCCTGTTTGCCGTGGGGTTTCGTTTATATGCCGTAAACTTCCGACAATAAGCGCAATACCAATTGGAAGGTTGATGAAAAATCCTGCGCGCCAGGAAATGAGGTCTGCCAGCAATCCGCCCAATACCATGCCAACAGTAGCACCGATTCCTGCAGCGGCTGCATACAGCGAAAGTGCCCGAGTGCGTGCGCGACCTTCTTCAAAGTGCGTGGAAATCAAGGCAAGTGTTGATGGTGCCAAAACAGCAGCCCCCAAGCCCTGGACCGCCCGAAAGGTGATCATCCAGGCGGGACTGCTTGCCGAGCCAATTGCAAGGGAGGCCAAAGTAAAAATGGCAAGGCCCGTGATGAACATGCGACGTCGGCCCAGGATGTCGCCAGTCCGTGCTCCCAGCATCAGGAAACCACCAAACGCCAGGGTATAAGCATTCTGGATCCAGGACAGACCGGCTGGGGTAAAACCAAGTGCAGCCTGGATGCGTGGCAGCCCTGTCAACACGATGGACGTATCAACCACCAGCATCAGGTAACTCACCATGATGATGCTTAGCACCATGCCGTGGTTCACTGGCTTATTTTGAGGGTTCATGCTTTGCTCACACCCAGGCTCTGCCCAGTCTCCAGGCCTGGAGTAAGTGCAAGCTTGGTAATCAGCGTGGAAAGGCTGTTCAGCGATACGTCATGCCCTTTGAATGGCTCGCCTTTCCTGGTCAACTGGTAATTGAACGATTGGTCACGTGTGAACCAACCTGGACGCAGCACGGTGTAGTCAAGCCCAGAGGCCTCTACGAGGGCTGCCGAATCTCGGTATGGGTCTAAAACGCTGCGGTATTTTTCCCCCGGCACTTCGCCATGAATACCCATCGAGCTAATGAAAATAAGACGACGCACGCCAGCAGACTTCATTGCAGTGATAATGCTCTGCGCCTGAGCCGCCATATCACCTGCCAGATTGGCATAAACCACATCCTGACCATGCATTGCTGCCTGGAGTGCAACTTGATCAAGGACATCGCCTTCAATCATGGACACACGTTCCGGATCTGGATTGGCAAGCCGGTTTTTTCGACGCAAATAAAGGGTTAACCGTACGTCTTGGTGAGCAAGAAGAAATGGAATGGTATGCCTGGCCAACTGACCATTGGCACCGAGAATCAAAATGTGTGTCATCAAAATATTACCTGTCACTTTACCCTTGACTACTCTTTTCCTGACAGCAGCATATAGCCGGAAACAAGAACATTACGTAATGGCAAGCCGTCTTGTAACAAACGACTTGCCTTTCACTTGACCAAGTAATGCAAAGCTATTCTTAATCCGGTGTCGCCAATGCTCCGGTTTTCATTGCTGCGATTACACCGCCATCAATCAGCAGGTCACTGCCGGTAACGAATGCGGCATCCGGTCCCAGCAAGAAGGACGCAGCAATGGCAATTTCATCTGGCGGTGCCATGCGCTTGGCAGGGGATGCTTCAATCATGGCGCGGTACATACCTCCGATTTCCGAGTTCAGCTCATGCAGTGCCAGCGGTGTAACAACAATGCCAGGACTGATGGAGTTGACACGTGCACCACGCGCACCCCAGCTGATTGCAGAGGCTTGCACACGGAGGTGGTTGGCGCGCTTGGCGATCATGTAAGCCACCACCGTATTCGGGATAGCCTCTGCTTGCAGGAAAGGCAGGGACAAGAGTTCTTCGGTCGGCGTATGCAGCAGCGCCTGGTCTTGCTCGGGCGGCAGCGCTGGCATCATGTGACCGGCCATGCTGGAGATGATCAGACCAGACCCTTTGGGTGCAATGACCTTCCCGAATTCATCGAACACTACCGCTGCGCCATACAGGTCGACCTTCAACACATCTTCAACGGGTGCCATGTTTGGTGACAGGCCTGCCGTATTGACAACCTGCATCACATCGCCAAGTGCCGCTGCAGCCGCCGCCAGTTCCTGGACAGATTCACGCGAGGTAACATCAACCCGTTTCGTCTCAACCCGGTAACCGGCATCACGCATCGATTGCGCAGCCTGATTGAGGGTTGTCTCGTTGTAATCAGCCAGTAGCACGGTACGGCCAAAACCTTGACGACGTGCGATGGCAACACCGATCCCACCCGCACCAATAATGACGATGACTTCATTCCTCATTGTTTTCTCCTTGATTGATGTGATTTAGAGGGCCAGTTGCAGAATCTCTGCCACAACGTCTCTCGTGTAGATGTCCGCAATACCAAACCACTGCGCATTGCCAAGCACCACATCAGTGATGGCCGGCAGATCGACCCTGGTGATCCCGAGCTGTGACAGCCGTGTGGGGGTGCCGATGCGGTCAAACCAGCCCTCCAGTGCGGCAATGCCTTGCAGGCCGCCATCAAGATCAAACACCTGCTTGGCAAATCGCTGGAACTGGGCCGGGTTGCGCTCGTGATACCACTTCATCCAGGCCGGCATGATGACTGACAGACCAGCGCCGTGCGGCACATTGAACAGTGCAGACAAGGCGTGCTCGATCATGTGATTGGGGTAGCTGAAACCGGCAGTCCCGGCGTAGATCAGGCCATTGAGCGCCTGCGTGGCCGCCCAGGCAAATTCGGCGCGGGCCGGATAGTTGTCCGGCTGCTCCAGCAAGACCTGGGTATTCTCGATCACGGTCTTGACGATGGCCTCCACCATGCGCGAGTGCAGCTTCGGTTGCACCGTGGCGGTGAAATAACCTTCAATGCAGTGGGCAATGATGTCGGCCGCTGAATACACCAGATAGTCGCGCGACACCGTCTGCATCAGCGCCGGGTTGACAATGGACACACGCGGGAAGGTATGCACCGACTGGATGGCAAATTTCTCCTTGGTGGCCTCGTTGGTCACCACTGCGCCACTGTTCATCTCGCTGCCGGTGGCCGCCAGCGTGAGGATGGAAAACACCGGCAATGCGGAATCGATGGCCGCCTTGCCGATGAACAGATCCCACACATCACCAGCGTAAGCCACCCCGGCGGCAATGGCTTTGCTGCTGTCCAGCACCGAACCGCCACCCACGCTGAGTACGGCCCCCACCTGATGCCCGCGCGCCAGCGCAATACCGTCACGCACCTTGCTGAGCAGCGGATTGCTGACAATGCCGCCGAATTCGACAAATTCGATACCTTGCGCCGCCAGGCTCTGGCTCACCGTCTGAAACAGGCCGTCACGCTTGATGCGCTCGCTGCCATAGCACAGCAGCACCTTGCTGATGCCATGCTCAGCCAGGTGCTGGCCGATCTGCTGCTCTTTGTCAGTACCGAAGTCAATCTTGGTGGGATTGAAAAAAGTAAAGTTGTTCATGTCTGTACCCTGCACTCTTGCTAGTCAGTGTCATTGATGAACGTAACTTTAATTTGCGGACAGACATTCAACTAGAGCATTATCATTTGAATGATATACAACTTTTTGATGTTAATTAAGCCAGGTTAAAACATGTCAATTAACGAGCTGCGCTCCATCACCACCTTTGTCCGTACGGCAGAACTGGGCAGTCTGAGCAAGGCCGCAGAGGCTCAACAGATCTCACCACAGGCTGCCAGCAAGGCCCTGGGGCAGCTGGAACAGTACCTTGGCGTGCGCTTGTTCCACCGTACTACCCGCAGCATGTCGCTGACCGAAGAGGGACAACGCTTTCTGGAAGCGGTACAACCTTCGCTGATCGGTTTTCAGCAAGCCCTCACCACCGTGCGCCAAAGCAAGGACGAACTCTCCGGGCCGCTGCGCATCGTCGGACCGCGTACGACCCTGCATGCGGTGATAGGCCCGGTGATGGACGAATACTGTCGGCTCTATCCGGAAGTGCAAATGGATGTGCAGCTGGATGACCGCATAGGAAACTGGGTGGAAGACCGCATCGACGTCGGCTTCCGGCTGGGCAATTCACCACAGGAAGGGCTGGTGGCGCGCCGCCTGTTTCCCATGCAGCTGATTATCTGCGCGGCACCCAGTTATATACGCAAATACGGCATGCCACAGAGCCTGTACGAACTTGGCGCCCATCGTTGCAGCGCCTTTCGACGGGCCAGTGATGGACGCGTGGTGCCCTGGCGTGTGCGGGTAGGCGACAGCATGCAGGATCAACCGGTCAATCCAGTCTTCTGTACCAATGACGAGACGATTGAATTGCGTGCCGTACTGGCAGGTGAAGTGATTGCCCAACTTGCTGCGCCCACCGCAGCGCACCTCATCCGCAGTGGCCAGCTCGTGCCGATCCTGCTGGAAAACATGGCCGATCATTACAGCCTGTTTGTCTATTACGGCAGCCGGGCGGCACAACCTGCGCGGGTAAGACGCTTCATTGATCTGGCAGTAGACAGACTGACTGACTCTCCTGACTTCTTGCTGAGCCAAGAAGAACTCTCTCTGGCCTGTCACCGTTCTTGAGACCGAACCAAGAGCTGATCATCTTCCTCGTCACGCTTGGCAAGACGTCCATAAAGGCAAGGCCATGCTGCATGGCTGACGGACCAAATACACCACGCACAATTATGTCACTTAGCGATATTTGTCACTCAGCGACACAGTATTGGTCTGAACTTCAGGCCGCCAATGTGCCTTTCCTTTAATCGACAGGAGTCTACTGATATCCCCAACACCCTACCTCCCACTTTATTCATGGATCGATGGCCAGAAGCTGGCTGGCGACAACCGGACTCACAGCGAAGTGATCAACCCTCTGAACGGCAAGGTACTGGGAGCCATGCCACATGCCACGGCTGAGGACTTGCAAAAGGCATTGAGTCCGACTCAGCGCGGCTTTAAAACCTGGCGCAATGTACCGGCATGGGAACGTGCAGCTGTAATCGAACGAGCTGTTGCGTGGCTGAGAGAGCGTCGTGAGCAGCTTGAATCCATGTTGACGCTGGGCGTTGGCAAACCAGGTGCCGAAGCGCGGATGGAAGTAGATTTGACGCTTGACTCCATGACATGGTGCGCCGAAGAAGCCAAGCGCATTTATGGCCGTACCCTGCAGCCACGTATTCCCTATGGCAGAGCCGTGGTATCCCATGAACCAATCGGCCCAGTGGCTGCATTCGCTCCATGGAACGTCCCTGCACTACTGACCGGCCGCAAAATCTCAGCCACTCTCGCTGCCGGTTGCTCCATGGTAATCAAGCCCTCGGAAGAAACACCGGCCACTTGTCTGCTTATTGCCGAAGCCTTCGCTGAAGCTGGTTTGCCTGCTGGTGTTCTTAATGTAGTGCTGGGCGATCCTGACTTGATTTCTCGCACACTCGTGGCTTCCAGAATTATCCGCAAGGTTTCATTCGCAGCTCCGGAGCCGGTTGGTCGAAAGTTGGCAAAACTGGCGGCAGAAAACATCACGCCCATCACCATGGAGCTGGATGGCCACGCACCGGTCATTGTTTGTGACGACGCAAACATAGAAGCGGCAGTTGCCGCATCGGCACCGAACACGTTCTTTAACGCAGGTGCCAGCTGCATTGCACCGACTCGCTTCTATGTTCAGGATGCTCGAGCAATTCGTGACCGCATTTGCACAAGGAGCCAAGGCGATCAGACTGGGGGATGGTTTCGATCCAGAAACAAAGATGGGACCTCTGGCCAATGCCCGCCGCCTGGCAGCAATGGAACACTTGATCGCCGATGCACTGGCACGCGGGGGCAAACTGGAAACCGGTGGATATCGCATCGAAGGTGAGGGATTTTTCTGGGCTCCGACTGTACTGACCAACGTACCAGAAGATGCAGAGATCATGAACCGGGAGCCATTTGGCCCGGTCGCCACCATCTCCCGCTTTGAAAAACTGGAAAATGCAATCGACAAGGCCAATCGCCTTCCCTTCGGTCTTGGCGCATACGCATTCCCCCGCTCGCAGGCTCGGGCAAATTTGCTGGCGGATTGCATCGAGAGCGGAATGGTCGGTATCAACACATATTATTTTGGTATGCCTGAGGGGCCGTTTGGCAGTGTCAAGCAAAGTGGCTATGGTAGTGAAAATGGTATCGAAGGCATCAGTGCCTATCTGCTGACAAAATTCGTCCACATGGTTTGAACCATGTCATAACAAGCAAGCTGGCTGGCTGGCTGGCTGGCTGGCTGGCTGGCTGGCTACAATCTGCCTGTTGCCACCGACATGCGCCATACTTTCACGTATGGCGCATGTCCATCTGGACTGTCCCGTCTGCTATGCAGCCCAATCAATCAGCTAGCTGATGATGTAACCAGAACTTGAAGGAGTTGACCTTGGGTTTAAGGCAGTCAAAGAAGGACAAGACCCGGTTGAAGTTATTGGAAGCGGCATTGCTACTATTCGGCCAGCAAGGCTTCGAGGTCACCAACATCAATCAAATTGCCGCAACCGTCGAAATATCACCTCGTACGCTGTTACGGTACTTTCCCACCAAAGAAGACATCGTCCTGAGCTGGCTGGAGGAAAGCATGTCGGGCTTTCTTGCAGGGCTGGTGCACAGAGCAGAACAAGAGCCGATCATGGATGCGCTGATTTCCAGTGCACGTGAGTTACTTGCACTGTATGCATCCCGCAAGGATTTTTATCTCTCATTGGAACGGGTGATTGAATCATCCCCACAAATCAGTGCGCGAAAACATGCAATGACTGCGCAACTGGCCGATGAGGTTGCAGACATCATTGCAAAGAAAGTCTCGACTGAGAGCCCGCAGCTGTCACTTGAAAGACACCTCTACCCCAATGTACTTTTTGCAATCATCCGAGTTGTCGTCACCCAGTGGGTTCGACATGACGGCAAAGCAGATTTGCAAATACTGTTCAGTGATGCACTGCTCCTTGTGCAATTCCAGCACTCAAACTGACCCTCGATTGTGCCTGGGCAGTGTGTACTCCTGTTAACTCCGCACCACGGTATGACTGCAATCTGGCACACGCCATACGCTGCGCCCTGCTCTGCACCGCGAGGTAGCTCTTGTCCGATAAACCGCTATCGTCGAAGTGATCCTTATTGTTGTACGCGCATTGAAACCCGATAGCCATTCAGTGCGTGGCCATTTTTGCGTTGTATTGCCACACCAGCCTGGCAATACAGAAAACATAGCCGCCCGGATACCTGATTAGTTTGTTGCCAAACGTGCCAAATAAGCCTCATGTGCCGCAGCAAGCTCTCCATCGCTCAAAATGAAGTCAGGACTGTCGAATAACCTTGCAATCGCGAGATCGAGAAAAGCCCTGACCCTTACTGGCAATGCATTGCGGCTGCCATAGTACACGTGGAGTGAAATTGGTGAACTGACATACGAAAGGAAAAGCGGAATCAGCGAGCCGGAACGGATATGAGGCGCGACAGAGAGATTGGCCAATTGCCCAATCACTTGCCCGGAAAGAACGGCTTGAACTTCCAACTCCGTGTCGTTGCTACAAAAAGCAGGAGTGAAGTGTCGTTGTTCCACTTTACCATCTACGGTCAAGTACCAAGGCGATACCTTACCGGTCACCGGATGACGGAAAACACTACAACGATGAAGGCTTAACTCTTCTATTGTTGTCGGCATACCGTTGCGAACCAGATAGTTGGGTGAAGCGCAAACGATTAACTGAACCGGGAAGAGTCGACGACTGATGACGCCTTCCTGCGCAGACACCCCAATACGAAAACCGACGTCCACCCTGTCCAGCACCCAATCGCCAAGTCCATCATCAAGCTGCACATCCGGCCTTACCCCAGGGTTGATCCGGCAGAACTCATCCAGCAGCGGCATCAGGATACCGGCAAAAGATGACTTGGGACCGACAATACGTAATGGTCCGGCAATTCCCTCCTTGCCTGCTCTTGCAGTATTGACAGCCCGTTCAAGCGTAGCCAGTGCAGGCTGAGCATCTTCCAGGAACTGTTGCCCCTCCTCCGTCAAGGCCAGGCTGCGCGTGGTGCGATGCAACAGCCTCACACCCAGGTGCTTTTCCAGCATCGAGATAGCCTGTGTCGCCGCCTGTGCGGATACGCCCTGCGCCAGCGCAGCCTTACGGATGCTCCCTAACTCCACCGCCTTGGCAAACATGGAAATGGAGCGTAATTCATTGATCGGCATAGGACACTTTTCGCATGGACTATGCAATCAATTATCAATAAAAAATTGCTTCTCATGCAATTTTTTATCGGCTATTTGATTGATACTCAATTTTCTATAGTGAGCACATGCACACTAACAGGAATCGAGATCATGCAAAAAGAAGTCGTTGTCGTTGTAGGTGCCGGCTTGATTGGCCAGGCCATTGCGCGGCGGATTGGTGTAAACAAACAGATCCTGCTTGCCTCGCTGAGTCTTCAAGATGCTGAACAAGCTGCCATTCAGTTCCGTAATGCAGGATTCATTGCGTCTGCCGCCTGTGTGGATGTGGGTTCACGTCAATCGGTGCAGGCACTGGTTGAACAGGCAGAACAGCTTGGGCCGATTACCGGATTGATACATGCGGCCGGCGTCTCCCCTTCCCAGGCAGGGGTAGAAACGATTTTGCGTGTCGATCTTTATGGCACCGCACTTGTATTGGAACTGTTTGGCAATGTCATCGCGCATGGAGGCTCGGGAGTTGTCATTGCCTCACAATCTGGGCATCGTTTGCCAGCCCTGCCCGACCAGCAGGATCGGGCACTTGCCATGACCCCGGTAGAAGAACTACTGCAACTTGATTTCCTGCAGCCGTCCAAGGTGGTGGACACCCTGCATGCCTACCAACTATCCAAGCGCGGAAATTCACTCCGTGTAATGGCCGAAGCAGTACGCTGGGGGCAGCGAGGGGCGCGGGTCAATACCATCAGTCCCGGCATCATCATCACCCCGCTGGCAAATGATGAACTCAATGGTCCTCGCGGTGCAGGGTACCGTCGCATGATTGAAGGTAGCCCGGTTGGTCGTGCAGGCACTCCGGATGAGGTAGGACATGTTGCAGCCCTGCTGATGGGGCCAGATGGAACCTTCATCAGCGGCAGTGACATCCTGATGGACGGCGGTGTCACTTCGGCTTTCCGTTTTGGTGACATCAAACAACCCGTCATCCAGTCCTGAATTGCTGAAGAAAGAACCCACATGGAAAAACGTCTGCTTGGCCGCTCTGGCCTGAGCGTTTCAGCAATAGGCTATGGTTGCATGGGCCTGAGTTTTGGTTATGGCCCTGCCATTGATCGTCGGGATGGCATCAAATTGATTCGTACCGCTTTCGAGCAAGGTGTGACGCTATTCGATACCGCCGAAGCTTATGGTGCACAGAATGAAGAAATGGTGGGTGAAGCACTGGCGCCAGTACGTGATCAAGTTGTCATTGCAACCAAATTCGGCTTTCGGAATGGCAACGTTAATGACGGCCTTGATAGTCACCCGCAAAGTATTCGCAATGCAGTGGAAAAGTCACTGGGCTATTTGCGCACAGACTACATCGACCTGCTATATCAGCATCGTGTAGATCCCAATATCCCTATGGAAGATGTTGCGGGAACCGTGAAAGATCTCATCGCGGAAGGTAAAGTGCGGCACTTTGGCTTGTCTGAAGCAGGTGTTGACTCTATTCGTAAAGCGCATGCGGTCTTGCCGGTTACGGCCTTGCAAAGTGAGTATTCACTCTGGTGGAGAGAACCCGAGCAGCAACTGCTACCTGTTCTGGATGAACTGGGCATCGGTTTCATACCTTTCAGTCCACTCGGGAAAGGGTTCCTGACCGGAGCCATCAACGCCAGCACCGAATTCACTACGGATGACTTCCGCAATGTAGTGCCCCGTTTTTCGGTTGAGATGCGGCAAGCGAATCAGGGACTGGTCCTGGCGTTACAAGAAATTGCCGCGGCAAAAGGTGTGACCACGGCGCAAATTGCTTTGGCCTGGTTAATGGCACAGAAACCTTGGTTGGTGCCCATTCCGGGAACAACAAAGACCAGTCGTCTCATGGAAAACCTTGCAGCAGCTGAAATAAGGCTTTCTGCCATAGAACAGCAGCACATAGCCGACATTTTAGCAGGTATCCCGGTAGCAGGAGATCGTTATCCTCCTTCACGTGCAGCACTGATCAATCGTTAATTATTCACAAATCAGGTAACACACAAAAGATGGCACGGAAGTTGATTACTCTGAATCGTCTTCCGTGCCATTATTTAAACACGATGAAGTTGATGATAATACTCATCGCTGACTGGCTCTAACCATTCATTCTTACTCTCACTACCTGGTACCTCGACAGAAATATGACTGAACCAGCTGTCAGCCCTTGCACCATGCCAGTGTTTTTTACCTGCCGGAATATAGACAACAGAACCTTCCTTCAGGCTTACTGCCTGCTCACCTTCCTGTTGATACCAGCCCTCACCTGCAGTACAAATCAGTATTTGCCCACCACCACTTTGCGCATGATGAATATGCCAATTATTACGACAGCCCGGTTCAAATGTAACATTAGCCATGAACAAGGGAGCAACACCTGGTTTCAACAGCCAATTCAAATATGACTTCCCGACAAAATATTCAGCATAGGCTTCATTTGAGTCACCCGTACCAAAAATATTGATATTTTCAAATATTTCTTTACTTGCATATTTCATTATTTTATACCCAAATATCTTAGCAAACTCGCCAGGTAAAACACTTTTTCATTCACTCCATATTTCCTTGGCACTCCTGAATGCACCCCAGGCCTTAGGCCAACCTATGTAGAAAGCCAAATGTGTAAGTATCTCCACAATTTCATCTTTGGCAATACCATTATTCTTGGCAGTCTGCATATGAAAACTGAGTGGACCATCAAGGATTCCACTGGAAACCAATGCCGTCACGGTAATAAGACTTCTATCACGCTGAGATAGCTCGACATCACGAGACCACACCTGTCCAAACAAAATATCATCGTTAATCTCTGCAAACTTGGGTGCGAAGTCTCCAAGCTGATCCCGCCCGGCAGTGACTTTTGGATTAGTCATGCTGTTATCTTTCATGGTTTATCTGATTACATGGCTACTTTCCAGAACAAGTTTGAGAAAGTATGCGCACTAGTTGATGATTGACTTGCAAGTAGAACAATTCACATCTGATCAGCATGACGTCTTTCACCGACAATCAGATTACTTGCCATCAGTGCAGCGGCAGCCGGGAAGAGTGACTGGCACAAGCAGCTCAACGCATTGAGTTGAATTCCCGTCATCCCGGAATCAATGCTTCCTGCCACGTGCATTAAATTTAATCTTCGGCAAGCTTTGGCACTAGATGGCAGAATAGGGAAACACTTATTCACAGGTGCATTAATGCAAACACAGGATTTGAATGATCTGGTTGCACTGCTGACAGTGGCACGTGAACGCAGCTTCACCAAAGCGGCACTGTTGCTGGGCACCTCTCAGTCATCACTGAGCAGAACAGTCAGTGCACTGGAAGCAAGGCTTGGCATGTTGTTACTGACGAGAACGACTCGCAGCGTAGCGCCGACCGAAGCTGGCCAGAAACTGCTGAATGCCATAGCACCCAGGATTGAAGAAATAGAAGCTGAACTGGAGTCAGTAAAAGCGTTGAGAGAACGCCCTGTAGGAAAGGTGCGGATCACCGCGACCGACTATGCGGCCAATCAATACGTCTGGCCAAAGTTGCAACCATTGTTGAGACAATACCCGGAGTTAAGTGTCGAGATCATCAATGATTACGGATTTGCCAACATCGTCGAGCGTCGCTTCGACATCGGGATTCGATTGGGGGATGAAGTCGAAAAAGACATGATCGCGGTTCGTATCGCGCCTGATGAGACAATGTCAATCGTGGCCTCACCGGTATATCTGCAGGACAACCCCATTCCCGTTACCCCGCAAGACCTGACAGCACACAACTGTATCAACCTCAGACTACCGACCAAGGACTCCCTCATGTCATGGGAGCTACGCAAGGGTGACAACTGGTTAAACGTAAAAGTCAGAGGACAATTAGTCTTCAATAACGCATATCAAATGCTTGATGCAGCACTGGCCGGGTTCGGGCTGGCATACCTTCCGCTGGCACTGGCCCAGCCACTGGTCGAGGCGGGTCGGCTTATATGGGTATTGCAAGACTGGTTTCCGACATTCACAGGTCACCATGCTTATTATGTAAGCAGAAAACAGTCATCACTAGCCGTGCGCCTGGTTATTGCAGCGCTCAAGCGATGAAGGGCATGCGGCTGCCAAAAGTAAGCTCTTGGCTGTGGACTGGGTAAGAAAATATGGGCCATTGCCCATGGAGGGCGGGACAGACCACGTCCCCTTGCTCATCTCGCCGCGTTGCTGCTTGGCTAATTCCAGTGGCCGCAGTTTTTCCTGACGGCAGATGTCTTTCCAGCGCGGTGGCAGGGTTTGCACCGCTTCGAAGTAGGCCTCAAGGTCGGTTTGCTTGAGCAGACCGATGGGCTTGTCGCCGATGATATCCACCAGCAGCGGCATGACCGCCGTCACCTTGCGCAGCATCGCCACCTTGTCCAGCTTCTGGTAGTAGGCCAGATAGCTTTGGGTCACCTCGGACAGCATCGGGGTTTCCAGCCGCTGCGCCATCACCGGTGTCGGCACTTCCTTGCCGTCATAGCGGCTGTCAGCCAGCCCGCCACCCTCAGCAAAGGACAACCATGACCCCGGACATCGACCGCCGCATCAGCCGCGCCCTGGCCGGTATCCGCCAGGCTTTCCGTGGCGTGCTGGGCCTCACCAGCAATGGCGCGGCCAGCCAGCTGGCCCAGGTGGAAGGCCTGTCCGGTGAAGCTTTGCCCGACCTGGAGCTGTTCCAGCAGTTCGGTTTCAGCAGCAATCCGCCGCCCGGCACCGCCGTCGTGGTGCTGCCGCTGGGCGGCAAAACCAGCCACGGCATCATCATCGCAACAGAAAACGGCCAGTTTCGTGTGCAAGGCCTGGCCCCCGGCGAAACCGCCGTGTTTAACGCCTTTGGCGATACTTTTGTGTTTAAAGACGGCCAAATAGCAGGCACCACCAAAACCTTTACCCTCACCGCGACGGAAGGCATGCGCTTTGACAGCCCGCAGGCCGAATTTACCGGCCAGGTGATGGTGCGCCAACAGCTAAGCGGCCAAGGCGGCATGGCCATCAAAGGGGGTGATGGCGCAGTGTTCAGTGGGGATGTGCGGCAGGAGGGAGGCAGCTACCAGACGGATGGCGATGTGGTGGCGGGTGGAGATGTCATGGCTGGCGAGGTCAGCTTGCGCAAGCATAGCCACAGAGAGTAAATTGGCGGCAAATAATTCCAAATGGATACGCAATGATGCGTGCTTTACTGTCCATCGCCATATCGTGGCTGCTACTGATAGTCGCTACCTGTATCTGTATTCAGATTGCCATCAACATATCTAACGTAGCCATTTCAAAAATCATGGAGGAGCATGCTGCACAAGCTTGGCCTGAAACCGATGCACATATTATTGCCTCACGGCTGGATCAGGAACGTATCAGACGTATCATATGGCGTCCAATATATACCTATCAGTACACCGTAAACGGCAAGCAATACACTAGCGACAGGCAATCAATAGGCTCCGGCAGAGGATATGAAAATATTCAGGATGCCAACATGAACATTATAAAACACCCGATCGGCTCGATACTGCGCATAAAGTACAACCCGAAAACCCCTCATCAAAGCACTATCACTATTTATACAGACCATGGATTGATCGACTACATAGCCATACTGGTGAGCTTTCTGATTCTCCTGCTTCCCGGATATGTCTACTATTTTCTGTTCAAGAAAGACAGGCTGGTCATTTAAACCAAAAACAGTTAATACCAATCCATCGCCATGCCATCAGTTCACAACCTGCATGACACTACTTGCCTCACCTCAACAAAAAACCAACACCACTTTTGAGTAATATTTTTTGCTTATTCATATTGAAATAAATGGCACAAAATGACTATTGCAAAATATGCACGCATTACCTCATGGCTCATACAAATAATAATCACGCCACCCTGTTTGTGCCTATCACTCATCATGTTCAATAAGCTCATATCAGAATGGCAGGAAGTTCAGGCAACCGACACATGGAAAGTCACCGATGCCATCATCACTGAAGCGCGGTTAAATGACAGCCATGGTGGAAGGCATCGCGTTCTTGAACCGGTATACACTTACCAATATCAGGTCGATGGCAAGCAATACGTCAGCAACCGGCAGGCGATCGGCGGAGAAGTGACCTTCCAGTTTACTCAGGATGCCCACCGAAGCATGGCCAAACATCCTGTTTGTTCAACTCTGCAAATACACTACAACCCGGCATCGCCCCAGGATAGTGCCATCACCATCATCCATAACAATTTTCGCCGCTACTTTATGGGCATTTTTACTGCACTGGTTGCACTGCTGTTCCCGGTCTATGTCTACTATCTCTTGTTCAGAAAAAAGAAGCGCCCCTCAAACCAGAACACAGCCGGAAGTGGCTCCCTGCCGGTTAATTGACTTCCACGGCGTACAACACCGCCCACTGAACCTCCTCAGCTAATCCCATCCCACACCATGCCCCGACAATCGGGGCATGGACGCTTTACTCGACCCCCACACCGCCAGCTATACCGGCAACCGCACCAGTACGCTGGCCAATGCCGTTTACCTGCGCCTGGCCACACCGCTGGGCAGCTGGTGGGCAGACCCCTCGCTCGGCTCACGCCTGCATGAATTGCGACGCGCCAAAGACCTCAGCCGTATCGACACGCTGGCGCGGCAGTATGCCGAGCAGGCGCTCTCTCCCTTGTTGCAGGACGGTCGTGCCAGCCGCATTACCGTAGCCAGCCAGCGGCCCCGGCCCGGCTGGCTGCTGCTGCTGATTGCCGTCACCGCCGCCAGCGGTGCGCTACAAACCTTCCGTTATCCAGTGCGGGTGGGCGGCTGATGGCTTATCCCTTGCTCTCCATGGCGCAGATTCGCGCCGACATGCTGCGCGACATCCGCAACCTGCTGCCGGAGGCGGATGTCGGCCCGGATTCCGACTATTTCATCCGCGCCACCTCTGTGGCCAGCGCAGTGGAAGGCTTGTACCAGCACCAGGCGTGGATGGTGCGGCAGATTTTCCCCGACACCGCCGACCATGATTATCTGCTGCTGCATGCCCGCTTGCGTGGTCTGTCCCCCAAGCCGGCGGTGGCGGCCAGCGGCCGCATGCTATTGCATGGCAATCCCGGCAGCCCCGTCGCCGCCGGGGTGCAGGGCAAATGGGGCAACCAGCTGTATATCAGCCGCGAGGCTGGCCGGATTGGGGACGATGGCACGCTGACACTGGCCGCCGCTGCCATGCAGGCCGGGCTGGCAGGCAATGCGCCTGACGATGCCCGGCTGGAGCTGCTGGCTCCGCCGCCTGGCGTGCAATCGACTGCTGTGCTGACTGAGATGCACGGCGGCGTGGAAGAAGAAAGCGATGCCGAGCTGCTGGCCCGGCTGCTGGATCTGATCCGCCGCCCACCGGCTGGTGGCAATGTGCACGACTACCGCCGCTGGGCGCTGGAGGTGCCGGGCGTGTCGGCAGCTTATGTCTACCCGCTACGGCGTGGGCTGGGCACGGTGGACATCATCATCACCTCGGCCGGTGGCCTGCCATCGGTGGAGACGCTGGCCGCCGCGCAAGCGCATATCGACGCGCTGCGCCCGGTCACCGCCAAACACAGCCAGGTGGCCGCACCCACGGTGCGACTGGTGGATGTGGAGCTGCAGCTGGCAGTGTCCGGCCTGACGCTGGAGCAAGCCCGACTACAGCTGACACCACAGCTGCAAACCCGTTTCGACCAGTTGGCCCCCGGCCAGCTGCTGATCCGCAGCCAGCTGGAAACGCTGGCCTCCAGCCTGCCTGGCGTGGTGGACCGGCGCATCGTGCTACCGGCCGCCAATGTGCAGCCGCTAGTGAATGAACAGCGGGTGGAATGGCTGCGCCTGGGCCGTCTCGACATCAAGTCCATGCCATGAGCCATGCCACGCTATTGGCACTGCTGCTGCCACCACAGTCCTACGCCCGCAACGCCCAGCCCTTGCAGGTCGAACTGCAAGCCGAAGGCCAGGCGCTGGACGTGGCCGAGCGCGATGGCTTGCAAGCTGCCGCCGCCATCTCCCCCTTCTTTGCCGAATACACCGTGCCGGACTGGGAGCGGGTATGCGCACTCACTCCACCGCCCGGCGCGGGCTATCAGCAGCGCTTGCAGGCGGTGCTGGCCAGGCTGGCCGCTACTGGCGGCTTGAGCATTCCTTACTTCCAGCGGCTGGCCAGCAGCCTGGGTTACCGCATCGACATTGTCGAGCCGCAGCCTTTCCGCGCTGGCATCAACCGCGCCGACGACATGTTGCAGGTGGCCGACATCATCTGGGTGTGGCAGGTGGTGGTGCATGCCGCCCAGGTGCAGGCCTGGCGTTTTCGCGCAGGCCAGGCCGGTGCGGGCGAGGCGCTCACCAGCTTTGGCGACCCGGTAATCGAAACCGTGTTTCGCGAACTGAAACCGGCCCACAGCTTTGTCTACTTCGCCTATCAGGAGGGCTGAATGCAGAAAATCAACACCCCGGACCAGCTGTTTCACGATGGCGACCCGTCAACCGGCGCGCTGGGCAGCATCGTCACCGCCGCCTGGCTGAACAGCATGCAGGGCGAGCTGGTGAGTGTGATCGAGGCGGCCGGTATCAAGCTGGATGCCGCCAGGACCGACCAGCTACGCCAGGCGATTGCCAAGCTGGTGAGCGATGCCGCCGCACCGGTCAAGCATGGCCATGCGTGGGCAGACATCAGTAAGACGCCTACCACACTGGCAGGCTATGGCATTACCGATGCTGCCAGTAGTCATGAACTGGCCCAGGCGCTGCTTACCCTGCTGCCCCGGACCGAGTTTGCCGGCCAGTGGGACAGTCGCCTGGCCCAGCGCATGACCTTCCAGTACTGAGGCCACGCCATGCCCAAAACCTATCTCGACGGCAGGGAAATCAAGCGCTGGTGGCTGGACGGCCGCGAAGTCAGCCGCAGCTATCTGGATGGCCGCCTGGTGTTCCAGAAAGAAACCGTCATCCGCATCAGCGCCCACGACCACGGCGTCACAGCGCAGTCCGTACTTAACCGCATTCAGAATGCCTATGGCGGTGCGCCGCCAGCCGGGGCCTGCATCCGCTTTGTCATTGAATCCGGCATTCAGCTGGTGGCTGCCAATGTCGGCGAATGTTTCCAGCTGGACAGCAGCTGGTGGAACGGTGTGCTGGCCAGTTGCCAACTCATCATAGAAAACCACGGCTTCATTCTGGGTCGGGGTGGCCAGGGTGGCGATACCGGCGCCGGTTGGCAAAACGCCGGAGAGACCGGAGGCCCGGCCATCACCAGCCAGGGTGTGCCGCTGCTGGTGGCCAATTACGGCGTGATTGCCGGTGGTGGCGGTGGCTCCGGGGCCACCGGCTGGTATGACGGCGGCAGCGGCAACTACAACTCCACCGGCGGTGGCGGTGCACCTTTCGGATCGGGTGGGCCAAACAATAGCGGTAGTAATAACAAATGGTGGGGTAGTGCCGCCAGCTTCGACACGCCGGGCCGCAGTGGTGCCGGTAGCGGCGGTGATGTGCCGGGCGGCAACTGGGGCGAGCCAGGCGGTGACGGTCTGTTCAAAAAAGCAGGTGGCGCACGTAGCGCCGTGCCCGGTGGTGCAGCCGGGGCCGCCATCATTTGCAACAACGCCGCCTTTGGCTGGATCAAGCGCGGCGACATTCGAGGAACTACACCATGAACAGCCTGATTTTTGATGGCCACATCACCCGCCTGCAACGCGCAGGTGACACCTTCCACACCAAACAACAGCCAGTGCTCACCCCACGCCCGGCCACCAAAGATGGTACCGAACAGGGCCTGCCGCTGCGCATCCGCTACCTGCCCACCTCACCGGCCGACAAGTCGGTGTGTGAGCTGGATGACGCCGACTACACCTGGCAGCTGACCGCCCAGCAATGTGCCGAGCTGGATAGCTTCATTGCCGACTTCGACCCGGCCAATGCCATCGCCTGGCCAGCACCGCTGCCGCCAGATGAACAAGAACGGCTGACCCGTGCCGAACGCGACCGCCGTCTGCTGGCCACCGACTACCTGCTGATGCCGGACTACCCCATCAGCGCGGCCGACCTGGACGCGGTAAAGGCCTACCGCCAGCAGCTGCGGGACTTGAGCAATGCGCCAGACTGGCCACAGATTGAATGGCCAGCACTGGCTTTGACGGGAGAGGAGCAAGCGGCCACAACAAAACAAGCCGAGTAGAAATAGAGAGAGACAGCGACCGGATGGGTGCGTCAACACCCACCCGGCCAGCTGACCCGCAGAACGACCCTGCAAGTCACCCCAAGGCTGCCACTTTCTGCGCAGAAAGCCCGGACAGTCTAACGGTTAAACGGTCCTGGACCACCTTGCCGATGTCACTACCCGAAATCCGCTGCGGCCACTGCGGCCGCAAACTCGCCGAGGGCCACGTGCTGGTCCTCAGCATCAAATGCCCGCGCTGCCGGGCACACAATCATTTGAAGGCCGCCGAGCCTCCTGCCAGCGCGTCATCGCACGCCACTGCAAAGGAAGCACATGCATGGCCCACAACCCACCATCGGTAGCCTGTTCGCCGGTATCGGCGGCTTCGACATCGGCTTTGAAAACGCCGGTTTCACCACCGCCTGGCAAGTCGAAATCAACCCCGTCTGCCGCGCCGTCCTCGCCGACCGTTTCCCCCACGCTCCCCAGTTCGACGACGTGCGCACCGTCGGCAGCCACAACCTCAGCGCCGTTGACGTCCTGGTCGGCGGCTTTCCCTGCCAGGACCTCTCCACCATGGGAGCCCGGCAAGGCCTGGCCGGCCAGCGCTCTGGCCTGTTCTTTGAAGTCTGCCGCCTCGCCCGTGAGCTACAGCCTCGCTGGCTGGTCCTTGAAAACGTCACGGGGCTGCTCTCTTGCCGAGATGGCCAGGATTTCCAGACAGTCATTTCCACGCTTGCCGAATGCGGGTATCTGGGATGCTGGCGGGTGCTGGATGCTTCATGCTTCGGAGTCCCCACAAAACGCCGTCGCGTATTCATTATTGCCGGTCTTCACGAACAGCCCCCCATCGAGCTGCTGGCTGACGCCAGCCCAATGGCAACAGTTCCTGGCGCGCCGCCAGCGCAACAATCCGGGCTCAAGCCTTTCCCTACACTACTTGCCGGACAAGCCCCCAGCCAGATCCCTATCCATGGTGCAGGCCTCATTGCTCAAGCCGACGGATGGGATTCGATGGCTGACCGGGCCAGAGCGTCTGAGCATCATGGGCTTTGCCTCGGACTGGATGCGACCAACTTTGCAGAGGCTCAAGCTGCCGGCAACGCCGTTGTGCCGCAAGTCGTGGAATGGATCGCCCGGAAGCTGAGGGGGACTTATGTGTAGGGCAGGAGGGTAAGCAGGAGGAAGGGGGCGGAAGCCCCCTTCTGTTTGGCTGGATGTCGGCCAAAGCAGACATTTATGCTCTTATGCTAGCATGACTGGTGTCAGCTACAAGCTGTCACTCGGCGAGTTATCGACTGATGAAACCAGACGTTTCGACGCCACAATTTACTCGCTCACCCAAAGAGGCCAAGAGGCATGAAACTGCAGACGCTTCGCCTGTGTAACTTCCAATCTTTTGGTCTAGTGCCCACTGATATCTCGCTTGAAGAAATCACCTACCTGATCGGCCCTAATGGTTCTGGAAAGACGGCTGCGCTACAAGCTTTGTGTCGGTTATTTGCCTTCGATCCGTCACTGCGTCGGATTCTGCGCTCGGACTTCCATGTTCCCCTCGATGAAGAGGTTGCCCCTGATGAGCGATACCTCTGGATCGAGGCTGACTTTCTCTTTCCGGAACTCGCAGAAGATGAAGACAACTCGACTGTAGCTCCACACTTTGGCCATATGCGACTGGACGAACCCGATGGCATTCCTCGCGTGCGCTACCGCCTCAGCGCCACGATGGGTGTGGACGGCGATATCGAAGAAACCTTGGTGTACGTGTTGGACCTAAATGCCGATGGTTCGCCGCTCAGTACCGCACAGGTTCCAAGAGCCGAACGCAACCATATCCATGTTCATTACCTACCTGCACGACGCGACCCGGCCGACCATATCGCTTATGGCGCCAATGCGCTTCTGGGACGCATGTTCCGCGCCGTACACTGGGATAACGAGCGTGTCGCAATCAAGACGCTGACCGATCTGATTAGTGACAGCTTGGCAGCCAACCCCTCTGTCAATGCGTTCAGTGAGAGTCTGAAAACAACATGGGCCATCCTGCACAAAGGCAAGTTCTTCGCTGATCCCAAAATCACATTTATGTCCTCCGAGATTGAAGCCTTGTTGCGCCACATGTCGGTTTCATTTGCCCCTGGACACGATGAGAATCTAGTCGACTTTTCTCGGCTGAGCGATGGTCAGAAGTCGATGCTTTATCTGTCTCTCGTGCTATCGTCTCAGGCCATCGGGCGCGCAGTTCTTGCAGGCGAGGACGAGTCTTTTGACCCGGACAAGTTGCGCCCACCTATTTTTACGCTGATTGCAGTTGAGGAGCCTGAGAATAGCCTTTCTCCCCACTACTTGGGGCGAATCGTCAGTGCCTTGAATGTCATGGCGGAGAACGAGGATGCTCAAGCCCTCATCGCTACTCATGCGCCATCGATGCTGCGCCGAGTAACGCCTGAGCACATCCGCTATCTGCGGCTTACGGAGGCACGACTATCACGTATCACGCACATCCAGTTGCCCGAGGCGACCGATGAGGCGCACAAATTTGTACGTGAAGCGGTTCAGGCATTCCCCGAGATCTACTTCTCGCGTCTTGTTGTCTTGGGCGAAGGGGATAGCGAAGAGATCATGTTGCCACGCCTGCTTCAGGTCAAAGGTGTACCAGTCGATGAGTCCGCAGTCACAATAGCGCCACTGGGAGGCAGGCACGTCAATCACTTTTGGCGCCTACTTTCTGCACTGCAAATCCCGTACCTGACGCTGCTTGATTTGGATGTAGCCCGCTATCAAGCGGGGTGGGGCGAATCAAATATGTCAATGATCAACTTGCGAAATTTGAGCCGGCAAAGGTGCTTCCCGAAGATTGGATAATTGCAAAATGGAATGATGATAATGTGCCGTTGCGCACTCATCATTTCTTCAAATATGAAGACGGGCTAAAAAATGTATTCGAAAAACTTGAAGAAGGTGGCGTATTCTTCTCATTTCCGATGGACCTCGATTTTGCAATGCTTCTTGCCTATCCAATGGCCTACAACGTCGAGGAGGAAGCACCCGACGAGTCAACCATCAAAGCCGTTTTGGGCAAGAGTCACTTCGATTCATCCCAATACAGCAAAAAAGAACTTGAACTCTTCGGCACTTATCATCAACGCTTCAAACTTGGCAGCAAGCCAGCGGCGCACATCGATGCGTTGGCTCAGCTAAGCAACGAGGAGTTGCTTGAAAAAATGCCTGAGTCGCTTGGCAGACTGGCTGACGCCGTCATCGCCAAACTCGCCGAGCTGCCCGAGTGATTGCGGGCGATGCATGGCAGCCCGCGGATGGGCTGACGCTTGAACCCAATGCGCTGCGTGCAGCTAAGGCTCGGAAGCGCTGCCTCGCGCTCACGGCTGGACCAGGCGCCGGCAAGACCGAGATGCTTGCACAGCGGGCAGACTTTCTCTTACGCACAGGCACCTGCCGATATCCCAAGCGGATTTTGGCGATCTCATTCAAGGTAGATGCCAGCAAGAATCTGAAGGAACGTGTTCAGCGTAGATGCGGTTCAGACCTCGCCTCGCGTTTCGATAGTTACACCTTCCATGCGTTCGCCAAACGCATTATTGACCGATTTCGTCCCGTACTGACTGGCAAGGATGCTCTTGAAGCAGGCTACAAAATCGGCAATCAAAAGATCACTAACAAACAGATCGAGTTCAATGATCTCGTACCACTCGCGATCCAGATACTCAAGAAGTCGAAATTCGCCAGAAACGCTATCCGTCAGACCTACAGTGATGTCTTCCTCGACGAGTTTCAGGACTGCACGGGTCAGCAGTATGAGCTGGTAAAGATCGCCTTCCAAGGCACGCGCATTCGGCTTACAGCCGTCGGAGATACAAAGCAGAAAATCATGGGCTGGGCCGGCGCGCTGGATGGCATCTTCAAAACGTTTGCTGCAGACTTTTCTGCAGCACCGCTCAATATGTACCGCAACTTTCGCTCGAAGCCACGCCTGCTGCGCATGCAAAACGAGGTTATCAGAATGCTTGACCCTTCCTCTGTTATGCCCGAGGAACAGATCGTTGGTGATGACGGGGAGATTTTGGTCTGGAGCTTCGAAAATAGCCGCCAAGAGGCGGAATACTTGGCAAATCGGATAGTTGAGTGGGTTGGGGTCGAGCAGATTCCGCATTCAGAAATCGCCGTGCTAATAGCCAGGCAACCGGAACTGTATGCTGACCATCTCATGGCAGCTCTGGAAACCAGAGGCATCCCTTATCGTAATGAGCAGCAGATTCAGGACATCACAACAGAGCCAGCCGCGCGTTTGGTGGTCGATTACCTGTCCTGCATCTATGGCAAGCGCGAACCCGAAGCCTGGGTTCGGTTAATGAACCAACTGCTCCCTTTTGCCGATGATGAAATCCAAGCAAACGTTCGACGGGATTTCGACCGATTGATCAAGGCACAGCGCAAGAGTGCATTGCTCCTTCAGTCGATTGATGAACCCTCGTCTGGGTGGTGGGAGTCGGTGCGAGGTTTTTTGAAGAAAATACCCATCGAAACTCTTGTGGCACTTTCTTCTGATTATGAATCGACTGATCGGCTTAGAAATGTTGTTCGAGACACAAAAGCACACATCGAAGAGTTGCTCAAACTCGAACCAGACTTGCCCAAAGCCCTTGAGCGCTTTTCGGACGATCAGTCGGTACGTATCCTGACTATTCACAAGAGCAAGGGCTTGGAGTTCGACTCAGTCATCATCCTTGGCGTCGAAAATCAAACCTTTTGGGGTAAAGCCGACGAAGAACGTTGCGTATTTTTTGTCGGGGTGTCACGCGCTAAAAGGCGCCTTGTACTTACCCATGCAACTCAACGTGAGCGGCCTGTTGGACATACCAAACGCTGGGATGTTGTCCGCGATGCACAGAGCGAATATTTAGGCTATGCCATTCCGTTAGTAAGCCAGTAACAATCCACCGTTGGCAGTATTTCAGCAAGCCATCTCGATACCAAGGGGAGCCAAACCAGACTGGTTGGTTAGGATAAAAGTAGCCATTTTCTTTTTGGAGCATGAATGGCTGCTAAAGCTGACGACCTGATACAGTGGCTACTTGGCTGGCAGCAGATCGGCCTAAACGGTCGGCCAAAGCAGCAACCGGGAAAGTCAACTTAAGGCTGGACGCACTCGGTCGATCTTCTCCGGCTTGTGACGGCTTTGTTGCCCCCTGGCGACATTCAAAAGCTACCGCCCTGCCGGCTTGGGCATCTGCTACTGTCATTCACGGCGCAGAATTCTGTATCCTGAAGATCTCAACCGATTAACTGCGCGCAGGGTATCTTTGCCCCTGACATCGGGGAGATTTGGAGAAGGCACGATGACATATCACGATTTTCCGCGTGCTGAGCGCTCGCAAGTTACAGGCATCAAGGCCGACTCGCTTACTGCAGCCCACAAGCTGGCGATGGTCGGCAATGACGGTGAAGTCTATGCGGTTCCATTGTTCGATCTGATGCTGAATCCAGCGAACGGGACAATCAGTTTTCGGTGCAAATGGGCCGGTGGAATGACCCGAATTGCCAATCTTTCTGATCGCATCGAAGTCGTGCGCACCTAACGGGAAGGATATGAACGAAAATCGTGAGGCGATCTCTAAGGATCGCTTTGTCGCTGCACAGTGGTTGCGGCAGTCAGCCGGGGGCTTTCTGACGTGGTCACGTGCTTCAGGTGAGGCGCAAAGCAGAGCGTCTACGATGGGCGAAGCCATTGCCCGTGTGGTACACCCATCGTGGTATTCCCACACACCGGGTGCGGTAGCACGAAGTCTTCCTGAATCTCTCAGAAATTGCGACTCGCTGTCCTTTTCTCAGATATCTGAGGCCGTTGCTTACGCAGGTTTGCATCTGCTAGACCGGTATGGGCGCGTAATGCAGGTACTAGAATACCTAATGCAGATCGGCAGGCTTCCACTTAGAAAGGCAGGCCTCAAGGTCTTAGAGGTTGGCTCCGGGCCTGCTCCTGCGCTCTATGCTGCTCATGACTTCTATTCCATGCTTCGAAACTGGCCTGGCCGAGGCAGTACTCGGATTGCAGGCGTCGCGTATGCGGATTCCTTAGAGCGTGGTGAGGCCTGGGACCCAATCCTTCACCACATCTCGGAGCATTTGTTGGTGATTCGAGGGGATATCCAAGGTGCAAGCGGACTACCTTTTCGGCGTGCTATTGGTGACTTCTCCGGCTTCGACACTCAGCGACGACACCACGAGGCAATTGCTCACCACGCCAGACGGCTTCTCTGCGACTTTGCTTCTGCTGACGAGCCCATCTCGCTAAAGACGGCATTCGGAATGGCATATCAGGACGGTGGGGGAGTCCCGTCAGCGTATGACTTAGTCTTCGTGTGCAACTTCTTGACGCAACGATCAATGACGCATCACTTCAATGAGGAGCTGCAAAGGCTAGCTCGCGCGCTGACGCCCGGGGGCGTGCTAGTAGTGATGGGCGCAACGGGCAAGCAATATCCTGCAATCTACGAAGAGGTGCGTCACATCGCTTCGGTAGCTCGGCTGACAGACATTAGCCCAGCCGACGTTTTTGATGCGAACCGCAGCCCATATTTGCAACTCGTGAGTGAACACACGCGAGCCAACGTTGCGGCAGCACTCTCCGAGTGTACTGACGAAGAACGACATGATGTCTGTTCGAGGCTACCGGAGGACCTCTGGAACCAGGCCGTTAATTTTGTGCTCCCTAAATACCAAGTACTTGTCTTCACTATGCAGAAGAGGCCTTGATCGGGGGGGATATCTTGATGACTTCACTGCCAGGCGATGACAGATCAACGACCGCCAGCAGTCCTTTCTCCCGTCCGCCACGATTGGCCGCAACCGCTGCTCAGCAGTCGTTCACGTAATACAACTTCACCGTCCGCTTGGCCGAACTGCCGCCTACCAGGCCTCGCTACGGGCTGTTAGTCGGCCTAAGCGGACGCTCGTCCTTTCAACAATGAATGGCCGCTGTTACATCAGAAAGAAGCCATCGAAGTAGCTAGCTAACCAGGGGCAATTCAAACGTTGTCAACTCTGCGTCATCCGGTAAGTTCAATAATTCGTTCCATCAGCAGACCTGGCCAGCCATCAACGTTGAATGGAGCAATGCATGTATAACCACAGGATTCATAAAAGCGAATCAGGTTGCCACTCCCTCCGCCATAACAATCAACCCGTAAGCGGTTCAGACCGGAAAGTCTGGCCTGGTCATCAGCAAATGCCATCAGTCGTCGACCAATCCCACGCACGCTTGAGCGGCGTGAAGCAATAAGTAGTCGCACGTAAACTTCAGGCTCATCAGCAGCGGGTACATAAGGCATGGCATCCCCCAGTACTAACGCAGCACATATTGAGCCATCTTTATTCTCTGCAACCCATGCACCAGGCAGTGAACATGCCTCAGTAATCTGTGCAATTCGTTGTGGTTGATTTGACCAAGGCTCCGTACCCCATTGCTTCGGATTGTTGATCTCAATAAACCAAGCGATGCATTCATCGAAAATACCTAACAAGCCCGGTGCATCCACCTTGCTTGCAGGACGAATTTTTATCCCATCAGGTTCTGTACTCGTCATGAGATGTTTTTTGTTCCGTTTCAAAATAGGTATTAATAAGCAGTACGCTCACTTACCTGGAGCATCGTGCTTAGTGGCCAGCGGTTGAATGATCGCAATCATGCTAGCATGATGCCATTTTCATTGACTAAGCCGAGTGGTGAGAGTGTCTGAAATTTTATGTAAACCAGCAATTGCTCACCGCCCAATCGATAGGCGGCGTCGGCCGAACGGCTGCCGGCCAAGCTGAAGGACTGTCAGTCGGTCGGCCAAAGCAGTTTGTGAGATTAGCTGGTAATAACGACCGCTTTACACAGAATTTCGGGCACGCTCACCGAACATAACCTGTTTTAAGCGGATGAACCCAATCTATACGATCATTTTGTGCTGCAAGTTCAGCAGCTGCATCCCAATCGTATTCGATAGCCAGCAACTGCGATGACCAGCCAGTAGTGCTTCGTTCAACGATGGCATAGCGTGCATGTGGCGAGCCCGTTTCCATGCGATGCAGATATGGATGTTCGTCTTCATATGCCTGCAAGCCAACACTACCTGGGTTGACGATGAGTCGGCCATCATCCAGCCTGACCGAGCGCGGTAGGTGAGTATGGCCGCAGAGAATCAAGGATGCATCAAAGTGTGCAAGCCGCTGCGCCACTTCATGTTTCATTGCAGAGCGACAACCAGACGCAGTAACCACTTCCAGCAGATAGGCCAAGTCACTATCTGGCGTGCCATGCACCATCAGTACATCATCAAACAGGCGTAGGGATTCCGGTAGACCGGCCAACCAATGCGTGTGCTTGGGCTGTAGCAGCGAATGGGCCATTTTGTCGGATGGGCCCATTCGGGTAGGGTCTCCGGCAAGTACTTGCCTTTCGTGATTACCTCGAATCGTCGGGAGGCCAAGCGGAATCAAGCGGTCTGCCGTTTCCACAGGTTGCAGCGCGCCTGACAGGATATCGCCAAGGTTTACGATGAGATCGATATCTCGTTGGGCAATGTCATGCAATATGGCGTCAAGTGCGCCAAGATTGCCGTGGATATCAGATAAAACTGCAATTCTCATTGAGTGATTCCGAATAAATGCTCAGCCAACGCAGAAGTTGGTCGCTCTTTGTGTAACCGTCTAATCGCGTGCTTTCGACCCGAAGCGGAAACAATCGAATACCCAATTAGAATTCTTGAAAGGGTGGCTCTATCTCCCCAAGCTCCCAGGTTTTCAACACTACTAACTGCTTTGATGCATCAACATGATATGCGACGAAAAATCCTTCCCATAGCTGGCTTTTAACCCACTGCATCCCCATTGCCGCGTCAACAGGTGTCCAGCCTGGAATGTGAAAAGAAAACTCAAATTCTTGCTCGCCTAACTCTTGTTTGAGTCTTGCGAGAAAATTTTCAGTTTCATCGCGCGTCGCCATATGCGTGCATTCTCGCTGTAGTAAATGACCAACAATATCGGTCCTGATTTTTCGGTAATCAACAGGGAGCGCCGACAACGGCCGTTATTGGCCGATATGAGTCAACGTATACGTATTGATGCGATTAAATTGAATTCCACCCCGGCCATCATTCTAAATTCTTATATCTTCAAGACCAGCCGGGAGATTCCACCATCAGTGTGTTTGTTTCATCAAAGGAAATAGATTTGTTGGCAAATGAGAACGTGCCATCCTCAATAATCTCTCTTGCTGCGTTGATCACTCCGCTCAACGCAGCGCGGCTAAGCGATGAGCCAAGGCTGACACGTTTGACTCCGAGAGCGGTTAGCTGCTCCATGGTGTAGGGATACCCACGCAGCCCCATTACCACATTGACCGGCTTGGTCACGGCGGAGCATACCTCGCGGATGGCTTCGGCATCGGGTAGGCCGGGGGCAAACAAAACATCAGCTCCTGCGGCTTCGTAGGCTTGTAAGCGGCGGATCGTCTCATCGAGATCCGGTTTGCCGTGCAGAAAGTTCTCTGCACGTGCCACTAATACAAATGGAAACGGCAGCTTGCGGGCCGACTCTGCCGCAGCGGCAATACGCTCTACCGACAAAGAGAAATCATAAATGGGATGTTCTTTTTGTCCGGTTGCATCTTCAATCGAACCACCAACCAGTCCGCATTCGGCAGCCAGATGGATTGTTTCTGCCACCACTTCTGGTGCATCTCCAAAACCATTTTCCAAATCGGCTGCTACAGGTAAATCCGTTGCTGCGACAATCAGCTGCGCATTGGCTAGGGTTTCAGTACGAGTGAGGGCGCCTTCGGCATCGCGTCTACCCAAGCTGAAGGCCAAACCTGCACTGGTTGTGGCCAAGGCTTCGAATCCCAACGATGCCAGGATACGAGCAGTGCCAGCATCCCATGGATTGGGAATGACAAACGCCTTCGCGCGCTGATGCAAGGCTTGAAAGCGTATTGCTTTATCGAGCTGATTCATTCGGGGACTCCCAATCAAACAGATGAAAACTCTATTTGAAATGCATGGCGTGGTGATACTGTTCTAGAAAGGGCGGCTTTGCCGAATTTTGGATGTATGCACTGCACATCTGGAACAGCCACTCCTAGCCGCCAGTGGCCATGATATCACATTGTCATTATCGACTACATTGGCCAAACTGCCGCAGAACTAGTCGGCGCGCACCAGGCTGTTGGTTGAAGTTGCCTGTCGACCTGGAGGAGAGTCCTGGTCGGCTTGCACATGGTTTTGCAGCATCAGTTGGCTTGCATTCTGACGTAAGCCTGCGGACTCACCCCAACTGTTTTGCGGAACAGGGCCGTGAATGCGGATGGGCTGCCATAGCCCAGCTCCAGCGCCACGGTAGTCACACTTTGCCCTCCCTCAAGCCGCCTGATGGCGGCCAGCAAACAGGCCTGCTGCCGCCATTGCATGTAACTGATGCCAGTTTCCTTCCTGAAAAACCGGGTAAAAGTGCTACGGCTCATGGCCATGCGCGCGGCCATGGCATCGGTATCCATCTGCAGTGTTGGGGCTGCCAATAGTGACCTGCACAACGCGGCAAGGCCTTCATCCATTGGCAACGGGGCATGCAAGGGCAACACGGTGGCCATCGATATCTCGGTGAGCAACAATCCCATCAGGTGATGGCTACGGCCCTCCATCGGGTACACCAAGGGGAGTTCAACCGCCTGCAGCAATAGTTGGTTCAGCAATGGACTGACCGCACACACCTGGCAGTGCGTGGCCAGGCCAACCCTGTCTGCTGCATCCACACTCACAAAGGTGTTGAGCATGACAACAGGCCCCAGCATCTGCATTTCGTGTTCGACACCCGCAGGCACCCACACAGCTCGCCCTGGCGGAACCAGCCAATGCCCGAAACGGGTCATCACACTGACGGCACCCTGCTGGGCATAAGCCAGCTGCCCTCGCCGGTGGCGGTGAGCCGGATAGCGGCTGCCCGCAGCAAATGCGCGCTCAATCACCACGACATCGCGGGGCACATCGCCCAGTAATTCAAGTTCGGCATCTCTCATGCCCCAAACTCTATGACATTTGACCTAGCAGCGAAAGCAGGTCAAACAGCTTGCGCTTACCCTGTGTGCTTTACACCATGCACTTTACACAGGGGGAATAATGCCGAACTCGTATCATCGCGTGGGAAATGGTTCACACCATGTCATCGTTCTGCATGGCTGGTTTGGTGACCGCCATTCGTTTGCACCACTGGAAGACTTGCTGGATCAACATGCATTCAGCTATCTGTTCATGGACTATCGCGGTTATGGCGACATGCGAGACAGCAAAGGTAACTTCACTATTGATGAAATTGCCCATGATGCTTTGGCACTGGCCGACACGCTGCAACTTGACCGCTTCAGCCTGGTGGGTCACTCAATGGGAGGAATGGCAATCGAGCGCATAGCCAGCCTGCAAGCGCAGCGGGTGATATCGATGGTGGGGATTGCCCCGGTTCCCTGCGGCGGTGTCACGCTGGACGATTTGGCCATCAGTCAGCTACACGCCGCAGCAAGCAGTACCGAGAAGCGCCTCGCCATCATTGACCGCAGCACAGGGCATCGCTTACCCCGAAAGTGGCTGGAATGGAAAGCGGCCTACTCATGGCAGCACGCCACCCAGCAAGCCTTCGCGGCATACCTGGCAGCCTGGCTGTACACCGACTTCAGCCATGAAATAACAGGCAAGGCCATCCCATTCAAACTGATTACCGGAGCACACGACCCGGTGTTCAACCGTGCATTGATGCAAGCCGCCACCATGCAACGCTACCCAAATGCCAGCCACGAAGAACTAGCCAATGCAGGCCATTATCCGATGAATGAAACACCGCTAGCGCTGCTGGGCAGCATGGAAGCGTTTTTGCAGCAGGCATAAAGTTTAGATGCTAAACGTACTGACCAAGGTGTCGATAAAGCTCCGTACTTTTGCCGTTGGTTTGCGGTGGGAAGGGTAGAGCACATGCATGGGCCTGGAAGGGCCCATGTAGTCGGGGAGAACCTGGATCAGCCGTCCTGCATCGATTTCAGGTACCAGTACGTCTGCGGGGCCCAGCATAATGCCAAAGCCTTCTGTTGCCGCATGCAGCAAGGCTTTCCAGTTATCGCTGCGCAAGCGGCCCTTGATTTTAACCTCATGGGTAGAACTGTTCCTGGTGAAGGCCCAGCGGCATGGCATGGCATGGCCGGTCTGTAAACAGAACCGGCCATATTTTTTGAAGGACTAACCGACCGCTTTGGCCGACCAACAGCCGGTGAGGTAACTTGGTTGTCGGCATTTCGGCCAAAGCGGCCTTTCCTCAGGTAGATGGGTACGGCTGGTTTACACAGAATTTCGGACATGCCCCTTTCTGGACCACCGCCAAATCGTACAACTAAGGGCTACAACTTATATGCTACCGTCGCTGTGAACATGGTACAAGGCGACTGCTCCGCAACGCGGGGTAGTCGTCAAACCCGTACATACCGGATATGTGTTCGCACCAGGCTTTCCCTTCATCACGACGCCTGCTTTGCTGACTGCCAAGCCGATATCCGCGCCGCCCATGCGCCTGCAAGGCCATGGCATGTCCGGTTCCAGCACCCCTCCCATCCGCCCGCTCCCAAGGGCATGCCTCGATAGGCTGACTCACCTTGCCAGCCGGCAACAGACCGACTTACTGCAAACTATCATTCAAATATCAATATTTTACGTATGAATCTGTCACAAAAAGCTGACGGCAAAACCTGCTTAAATCATTAGCAGCAACAAGAATCAATTAATGATATGTAAAAACAATAAAAAGAGTTTCTGTTATTTCATGATCTACTATAATCATCAGACATATCGTTAAAGCACCGTCCCGTCCTTTTCAGCCATCACCCGCTTACCAAGGAATTGACATGTCCAAACTGGCTTTTATTGGCACACTGATCGGAGCAGTCAGTCTCCCCAGCGTAGCTGCCGCGTTGAATGAAACCGACAATGTGACCATCAGCCAGGTACACAGGGTCGTAGCTGATTCGCTGCTGAACGGCCAGATTATTCAGCATTGTCAGCATAATCATCCTGAAAAAGCCTACCAGGCCATGCTTGGGAAGGAAGCCTTGCTGACAGAAAAAACCCTGGAGACACTGGCAGACAGCCTGCGCGACCATCAACAGTTCAAACAGGCTAGCCAGGTATATGCGTTGCTGGGTGAGCGTAATGGAAGCATCACCGCCAAAGCACAAGCTTCCATGAGCCTGGCCGATGCTGGTGATGTTGCAAACGCCTTGAGCATGCTTGACCAGGCACAGCCGTCCACCTTGAGTGACTCCCGCGATCTGACACGTGCCCATGCTTACATTCTCATGCAGCAAGCCGATTCGACGCGCACGCTGGATTACATCCAGCAAGGTCTGCGCCGCCTGAATAATGATGGTGTTTTGCTGCAACTGAAGCATGAAGTGCTGGCAAAAATGGGGCTGGAGACCATGACGGCAAGCGATGATCAGAACCTTCAATCAGTCCGCCAGGTGCAGATTGCCAACGGTACTTACCAACCTGTCCATCAAAGCAGTGGCATTTGTCTGTGTCAGCTTTGCCGTCCGGGACGTTTCTCCTGACGCAGTGATAACAAGCAACAAGCCCTGACAATGTCAGGGCTTGTTTTACATAGCGCAAGCGCCCATCAGCAATACTGCCATGCAACACACTTCACTCCACCGTTGCGGCGGGCCAGTGTCCGACCATCACGGGCAGCATCCTAAATGCAGCAACCAGCCGCAGATGATGCTGATCAAATCAGGCCGCCTGGCCTGCCCCACCCCCAGCCGATGGTGGCAGCCGGCGGCGGTTGCCCGGCATGCGCAGTACGGTAACCACCAAGTAAGCACTGCCACTGAGCGCCGAGATCCAGAAGCTGCTAGGCCAATCCGTATAGAACGCCAGGGTAATGCCCAGCCATGCTTCGGCCAGTGCCAGCAGCGCTGCCAGCAACACCCCGCTACCCAGGTGTGAAGTCAGCTTTTGCGCAGTTGCCGCAGGCCCTACCATCAGCGTGAATACCAGCAAGACGCCAACAATCTGGATACATTCCGCCGTGGTCAAGGCAACAATGGCCAGAAACAGCATGGACACCTGCCGCAGGGAAACGCCTTTGGCCTCTGCCAGCTCGGGTTGCAAACTGGCAAATACCAGGGGACGGGCCATGATGGCCAGCAACAGCAGGCAAGCCATGCCCAGCCATGCCAATGTCCACAGCGTTTCGGTATTCACCCCGAGGACGTTGCCAAACAGCAAGGCAGTGGCTTGTGTGGCATAGGCAGTAAAGAAATGAAGAAACAGCATCCCCAGTCCCAAAGCCAGTGACAGGATGGTGCCAATCACAATATCACTGCCCTGCAGGCGCTCACCCAGTGCCCCCATGGAGACACCACCGAGCAAGGTGACCCAGATCAGCCCCCACATGGGCGACAAGCCAAGCAGCGCTGCGCCAGTTGCACCGGCGAAACCAACGTGTGACAAGGCATGGCCGGCAAAGGTCTGCCCGCGCATGACCAGAAAGAACCCCACTACCCCGGCCAGCACGGACACCAGGCCGCCAGCAATGAAGGCGTTCTGCATGAAATCGAATTCAAGCATGGTGACAGTGCTCCTCTTTTTCCACTTCGACGTCCCCAGCCATCACGAAAATGCGGTTTTTCATGCGAATCACATCAATGGTGGAACCATACAAGCGCGATAACACCGGCGTGGTAATCACCTCGTCCACCTTGCCCAGCGCCGCCTGACCCCGTCCCAGATACAAAACCTGATCGATGGCACCAAGCAGCGGATTGAGCTCATGCGCGCTGAAGATCACGGTAATGCCCAGCTCTTGCTGTACCTGTTTCACCAGCGTCACCACCCCATGCTGGTGGTGCGGGTCCAGACTGATCAAGGGTTCATCCAGCAGCAGCAAGCGTGGCCGGCCCAGCAAGGCTTGCGCCAGCAACAGCCGCTGCCGCTCGCCCCCCGACGTTTCCATGAGCGGGCGCCGTGCCAGCTCGGTGGCCCCCACCATGTCGAGCGCCCAGTGCACTTCCTGGCGCGCGGCGCGGCTCAGGATAGGCAGTCCCCAGCGGTGGCCATTGCAGGCACTGGCGACAAAGTCCCAGCCACGCAAACGCATATTGCCGGCCAGGCTACGCAGCTGCGGGATATACCCTACCGCAGCATTACCGCGCGAGGCGGGCTCACCCAGTACCTGGATGCTGCCGCTGGCGGGTTGAATCAGGCCGAGTACCGTGCGCATCAGCGTGGTCTTGCCCGCCCCGTTGGGGCCGAGCATGCCAATGAACAGCCCTTGGCCAATATCCAGACTCACGTCCGACAAGACCGCTCTTCCAGCGCAAGAGACGGTCACCTGTTGTAAGGAAAGTGCCTGCATCACTTGCCGGACGACAAAGCCTGATTCAGCGCGTTCAACTGGCCGAGCATCCAGTCCTGATAATGCTTGCCGGTCGGTGCGGTCTCGGTAACGCCCACCACGGGAACCTTGGCTTCCTTGGCAATCTTCTGCACACGCTTGGCCGATTGGTCCGAAGCCTGGCTGTTGTAGAACAGCACTTTTACCTTGTGGGTTTTCAGGTCGTTTTCGAAGGCGGCAACATCACTGGCACTGGGCTCGGTGCTATTCATGACGGCCAACTGGAATTTCTCATTACGCATCTTGAAGCCAAGCGCGCTTGCCATATAACCGAAAACAGGCTCGGTGGCGGTTACCGGTGTGCCGGCGTATTTGTCGTGTATCGATTTTACTTTGCTGTTGAGCACCTGCAGCGAATCCAGGAAGCGCTTCAGGTTCTGTTGGTATTCGGCCTTGTTGGACGGATCAGCAGCCTCCAGCTCCACTGCAATCGCTTTCGCCACCAGCGGCATGGTGGCCGGGTCGTACCACAGGTGCGGGTTATCACCGGTTTTCTTTTGCATCAATTGACCCGCAACGATTTCCTTGCGGCCGGGTGCTTTGGCGGCTGACAGCAGCTTGGCCATCCACGGGTCGTAATCGATGCCGTTGTATACCACCAGTTTGGCTGCACTCAGGGCCTTGGCTGTTGATGCACTGGCTTCGAACAGGTGTGGGTCCTGATCCGGATTGCTCAGAATGCTGGTGACATGCACATGTTTGCCGCCAACTTGCTGGGCAACATCACCATAAAAATTTTCGCCGGCCACAACGTTGATCGGCAGGCCGGATGCCTGGGCAAGCAGCGGTGCGCAGGCCAGGGCCAGGAGTGAAGCAAGGCGGGTGATGCGATTCATGACTATTCTCACTTTCCGGTGTTATGTTATAACGCTTTGTCGATTTTATGTAATGATATAACATTGTGCAAACTATTTTTACGCCCGCCTCCCCCCGCCTGGCAGAACATGAAAGCCACTGACGGCGGCGGGCAGCGCGATGACAAGGACACCCACGATGACTGTCGCCCTCAACCCAACACCCTGCGCGACACCACCTACAAGGTCACTGTTCGAAGCAAGCCGACTGACCGACCTGGTGCACATTTTCGACGAAGACATACAGCTTTGCCTGTATCCACGCAGCCCGATAGAACCCATCACCCGCTACTTTGCCGCAGCAGGCGAGCAAGGCTTGCTCGGGCTGGGATTCCGACTGGTGGCCACCCCCGGCCAGGCACTGGATATTCCGGGCCTGGCCGCCCTGCCCGGACGTGACGCCCTACTGCAGGACATGGCTTATCTGCTTGATATCTATGCCGAGTTGATTGGCTGTCCGCAGGTTGGCATACGTCTTGAAGTGCTCGACCGCGCCATGTGCCCGCGCTTTCATGTCGACCGGACAGGTGTGCGCATGCTGTGCACCTACTACGGCCAGGGTACCGAATGGCTAAGCGAAGACGCCGCCGACCGCAGCAAGCTCGGCCGCCTGGCTCAGGGCATGCCGGATGAGACTTCCGGACTTATCCGTAACCCCAAGGCCATCCGGCAGGCTCCGCCCTTTGCCCTGCTTCTGCTCAAGGGAACGCAATGGCAGGGCAATGATGGCCGTGGCGCGATTCATCGCTCACCGGCACCGGACCCACTTCAGCCATGCCGCGTGCTACTGGCGCTGGACGCCATTTGGTAGCCCGCCACCCAATTTGAACTCCCAAGGAACAACCATGCAAAAACTCCCTGTCACCGTGCTGTCCGGCTTTCTTGGCGCCGGCAAAACCACCCTGCTCAATCACATCCTCAACAACCGTGAAGGCAAGCGGGTTGCCGTCATCGTCAACGACATGTCGGAAGTCAATATCGACGCCCGCCTGGTGCGCGAGGGTGGCGCCGCCTTGTCGCGTGCCGAAGAAAAACTGGTCGAGATGAGCAATGGCTGCATTTGCTGCACCTTGCGCGAGGACCTGCTGATTGAAATTGGCCGACTGGCACGCACTGGCCGTTTTGACTATCTGCTGATTGAATCGACCGGCATTGCCGAACCGTTGCCAGTGGCAGAAACCTTCACCTTCCGCGATGACGACGGGGCAAGCCTGTCGGATATTGCCCGGCTGGACACCATGGTGACGGTGGTCGATGCACACAATTTTTTGCGCGATTACAGTTGCCGCGACCAACTGACTGACCGTGGCGAAAGCCTGGGCGAAGAAGACGATCGCGCCGTGGTGGATTTGCTGATTGAGCAAGTGGAATTTTGTGACGTCATCGTGCTGAACAAAACCGATCTGGTCAGCCCACAAGAGCTGGACCGCCTCGACGGCATTCTGCGCTCACTCAATCCGCACGCCGACATCGTGCACAGTGCGTTTGGCACAGTACCCCTCACGCGCGTGCTCAATACCGGTCGCTTCGATTTCGACAAGGCATCAGAGGCCGCCGGATGGCTGGCCGAGTTGCGTGGCGAGCATGTACCGGAGAGCGAGGAATACGGCATCAGCAGTTTCGTCTACCGTGCCCGCCGGCCATTCCATCCACAACGGCTATGGGACTGGTTTGCCTGCCAATGGCCGGGGGTGATACGTTCGAAAGGCTATTTCTGGTTGGCCAACCGGCCGGATTTTGCCGGCAGTTGGTCTCAGGCGGGTGCCATCTCGCGTCATTCCTGTGCCGGCCTGTGGTGGGCAGCGGTCGCCCGGGAAGACTGGCCGGACGACCCGGAAAGTCTGGCAATGATTGAGGCGCGCTGGGCAGCACCCTGGGGCGACCGCCAGCAGGAACTGGTGCTGATCGGCATGAAGATGGACCAAGCCGCACTGATTGCCGGGTTTGACGCCTGCCTGATGACCGATGCCGAACTGGCAGCCACGGAAAAAAGCTGCTCCGGCCTGGCTGATCCTTTCCCTAGCTGGGCGTTAAATCCGGAAGAAAGCGTAGCCTGAGACAAGGGGAAAATCTTCATCGATGCTGAAAATGCCCTCATGCTCATGGTAATCGCGTTCCGGCAAGGCACCATGCTTGCCGGAATACGCGGAATGCTAGAGAGCATGCCACCGATCAGCCGAAAATTAAGCACCTAACCCTGACCGATCCAAACTGGATTGACTGAGACTCCATACGTTTTGTTTGCATACTTAATTTGTTTTTTGTTATGTTATAACATAATTTTTCTACCTCAGCACAGCACCCACCCGCTCGACAGGAGAGCTCCGTGCAACTGACTACCAACCAGCAACGCGTCCTGGCTGTGCTGCAACAAGCCAATGGTCCGCTCACGGCTTACGCTTTGCTAGACCGGCTGCGCGAACAAGGATTCAAGGCTCCCGCACAGGTGTACCGCGCTCTGGAACGCCTTGCCGAACATGACCTGGTACACCGCCTGGAGAGCCTGAATGCCTATGTTTCATGTGCACATCCGGGTTGTTGCCAGCATGACTTCAGAGCCTTTGCAATCTGCGACAGCTGCGGACATGTTGATGAATTTGCTGACCTGGAGCTGCAGCGTTGCCTTGCCAACTGGGTAAAGAACAATGCCTTCACCTTGCACAAATCCATCATTGAACTGCATGGCGAATGCACAACATGCCACGCAGCCCGCGTCGTGGAAGGGCGCTGAGCGCCATCGCCAATATCTGCCACAAAGCACGCTTTCTTTCGGGACTTCATCATGAGTAGCCTATCTCCAATGTCACCTCAGAGCACCAGACTTCCTGTCACTGTCCTGTCCGGCTTTCTTGGTGCTGGCAAGACCACTTTGCTCAACCACATCCTCAACAATCGTGAAGGACGGCGTGTCGCGGTCATCGTCAACGATATGAGCGAGGTCAACATTGATGCCGCCTTGGTACGTGATGGCGGCGCCGAGCTGTCACGCACCGACGAGAAGCTGGTGGAGATGAGTAACGGTTGTATCTGCTGCACCTTGCGTGAGGATCTGCTGGTGGAGGTGGATCGCCTCGCCAAGGAAGGCCGCTTCGACCAGTTAGTCATCGAATCCACCGGAATTTCCGAACCCTTGCCCGTAGCCGAGACCTTCACCTTCGAGGGTGAGGACGGACGCTGTCTGGGTGAAGTGGCCCGGCTCGACACGATGGTGACGGTGGTTGATGCCTTCAATTTCCTGCGCGACTACAGCTCGCGGGACAGTATCCGCTCGCGTGGCGAATCACTTGGTGAGCAGGATGAGCGCACGGTGGTGGACTTGCTGATCGACCAGATTGAGTTCTGCGATGTGATCGTGATCAACAAGACTGACCTGATCAGCGACGAGGAGCGCGAGAGGTTGCTGGCGATCCTGCGCAGCCTTAACCCGCGCGCACGCATCGAGGTGGCTGCCTTCGGCAAGGTGCCGCTCGATCGCGTGCTGGATACAGGCTTGTTCGACTTTGACGAAGCCTCCAAGGCTCCCGGCTGGTTGCAAGAACTGCGTGGCACACATACCCCGGAAACAGAGGAATACGGCATCCGCAGTTTCATCTATCGCGCGCGTCGTCCGTTTCATCCGCAACGCTTCTTCGACTGGGTGGAAAACGAATGGCCCGGCGTGGTGCGCTCCAAGGGTTTCTTCTGGCTTGCTGCTCATCCGACACTGGCAGGCAACTGGTCGCAAGCCGGCGCGGTAGCACGACACGGCCCTGCCGGCTACTGGTGGGCCGCCGTGCCTCCCGAACACTGGCCGGATGACCCGGAATTCCTTGCCCATATCCGCGAGAAATGGGAGGACCGCGTGGGCGATGCCCGCCAGGAACTGGTGCTGATTGGCATAGACATGGATGAGGCTGCCTTGCGTGCCCGTTTTGATGCCTGTCTGCTGACTGACGAAGAAATGGCCCAGGGCCCCAAGGCATGGACAACCTGGCATAACCCTTTCCCCGATTGGCCCTGATTGGGCCGTACACCCCATGCCCTGAAACGGGCTGGGCCACCCCTACTGGATGTAAAGCATGAATGCAGCACTTCCCGATATTTCACTGACCGACATCGCTCCCCGTCTGAGTCCACTGGCCTGGGTCGGCATGCAGGGCATCGATCTGCCCGTTACCGTGGTCGAATCCGCCTACCAGCGCACGCTGCATGCGCGGGCCGATGTGCAGGTTGATCTGCCGTCCCCACAGGTAAAAGGTATCCACATGTCCCGGCTTTACCAGCTGCTGGATACGCTGGGACAGGACGAGGCATTGTCTCCAGCAAGCCTGCGATACTTGCTCCAGGCCATGATAAACAGCCATCAGGACTGCGATACCGGCAACGCACGGCTGGGCCTGAATATGGCACTACTAGTGCAGCGTCCGGCACTGGTTACCCAAGGATTGTCCGGCTGGAAATCCTACCCAGTGCGCATCGATGCGTCGCTGATCCGTGACAGGTTCACCTGCCGTGTGCAGGTTACTGTGGGTTATTCCTCGACTTGCCCTTGCTCTGCTGCCTTGTCACGTCAGATCATCGAACACAGCTTTCTGGCTGCCTTTGATCAGCAATCCCCGGTCAAGCCGGCCGACGTGGCTGCCTGGCTGCATCAGCATGCCACGATGGCAACGCCGCATAGCCAGCGCAGTGAGGCGCTGGTGGCGGTGGACGTGACGGATGCGGCAGAAACACTGGGCATCCTCGCACTGATCGACCACATCGAACAGGCTGTAGGCACTCCCGTGCAAACGGCAGTCAAACGCGTCGACGAACAGGCATTCGCGGCGCTCAATGGCCAGAACCTGATGTTTGTCGAGGATGCAGCACGACGCATCGAGGCCGCACTGACCGACTACGCGAATCCCAGCGTGCATGTCCGCCATCTGGAGAGTCTGCACCCCCACGACGCGGTTGCCTGGGCAGTGCCGATGCGTGACGGAGTATCCGCATGAGTAGCACATGGTCTGGCAGCCTGACTCCCGTCAGCAGCAAGCCCACTTCACGCCAGTACGGGCAGCTTACCTGCCGCAGCCACGGTGATACGCCCCCCCCGTACGCGAATACTGCTGCCACAGCGGGCAATACTGAACAGTGTGGTGGCCAGTGCTGATTCGCAAGCTATTCAAGTTTGAAAGTGCGCATATCGTGCGCGGATGCAGCACCAGACGGTGTTCGCACTCCATTCATGGCCACTCGTACAAGGTGGAACTGCTGCTGGAAGCGCATGCGTTGGACAACGGCCAGATGGTCTATGACTTTGGTTTGCTCAAAGGCCATGTGCGTGACCTGATCGATGCTTTCGATCATGCCCTTGCGCTCTGGTCTGGAGACGAACCTGACTATCTCTCCAGCATGCGCCAGCACTCTGAGCGCTGGGTACTCCTTCCCGTATCGCCAAGTGCAGAGCAGTTCTCACGGCTGTTCTTTCGTTTGGTCGATGCGGTACTGACCCTCACAGAGATGGCCAATGGTGAAGCCCAAGTGCGGCTGCACTCGGTCATCGTTCATGAAACCGAAACCGGTTATGCACAGTGCTTCCGGGAAGACGCGCACAACCCACGCATGGGGTGTATCGACCTGGACGCCATCGTGTTCTCACCGGCGATCACCCAAAACTGGCACCAACCCGACCTGATGGCATGCATCAAGCGCGGTCAAGCCTTACCCCCGCTCATGGACCCATCCACATGATCAGAAAAAACCCGCGTGGCGACCTGCCGCAGATTCATCCCAGCGCCTTTGTCGATCCAACCGCCATCCTGTGCGGACTGGTGGTTGTCGAGGAAAACGTGTTCATCGGCCCCTATGCCGTCATCCGTGCTGACGAGATGGACGCAGATGGGCATATCGACCCCATCGTGATCGGCGCCCATTCCAATATTCAGGACGGGGTAGTGATTCACTCCAAATCCGGCGCGCGTGTACAAATCGGCCAGCGCAGTTCCATTGCCCATCGTGCCATTGTCCACGGGCCCTGCACCATCGGCGATGGCGTGTTCATCGGATTCAACAGTGTTCTATTCAATTGCACTGTCGATGACGGCTGCGTGGTTCGCTACAACGCCGTCGTTGATGGCGTTCATCTGCCTGCCGGTTTTTACGTGCGCTCGACCGAACGCATCGGGCCGGAAACCGACCTCTCTTCGCTGCCGCAAGTTCCCGCTGCCGCCAGCGAGTTTTCCGAAGACGTAGCGCGCACCAACAACCAGCTGGTGCAGGGTTACAAGGCCATCCAGAACGAGTTCTAACCATTCAAAAAGAAAAGAAGATACCCATGTCGAACAAGCAAACTGCCCTGGTTGTCAGCGCCCACTCCGCCGATTTCGTCTGGCGTGCGGGCGGTGCCATCGCTAGCCATGCCCAACGGGGCTGGCAGGTCAAGATCGTTTGTCTGTCTTATGGAGAAAGAGGTGAGTCGGCCAAGCTATGGCGCCAGCCCGGCATGACTCTGGAAAAGGTGAAGGCTGCGCGTCGAGACGAGGCCCAACGCGCCGCTGACATTTTGGGTGCTGAGGTGGAGTTCTGGGACATTGGCGACTATCCCATGCGCGTGAACGATGAGACCTTGTTCCGTTTGGTGGACCTGTACCGGACACTGCAACCGGCTTTCGTGCTGAGCCACTCGGTTAAAGACCCCTACAACTTCGATCACCCGTTGGCCATGCACATCACCCAAGAGGCACGCGTTATCGCGCAGGCCGAAGGTCATAACCCTGGTCAAAAAACTCTTGGTGCACCACCTGTTTATGCTTTCGAGCCACACCAGCCCGAGCAATGCGGTTGGGAGCCGAACACCTTCCTGGACATCACTGAGGTATGGGACGTCAAACGCCGCGCCATTGAGTGCATGGCAGGTCAAGAGCATCTGTGGCATTACTACACCCGCGTGGCCCAGCAGCGTGGCGTTCAGGCCAAGCGCAACATCGGCATCACGGCTTCCCGCAATATCGAGTTCGCCGAGGGCTTCATGCGCCTGACGCCGTCGGTGGTGGAGACGCTATGACGGCCAATCCCATTTGCACGCCGGTGACAGTCACGCTGCCGGACGGAAGCTTACGCAGTTTTGATCATCCTGTTTCCGTCATGGAGGTGGCCCAGGCGATCAGCTCTGGTCTGGCGAAAAACACGGTGGCAGGCAAGCTTGACGGAGGCCTCGTCGATGCCTGTGAGGTTATCGAACACGATGCCACCCTGCACATCATCACGCCCAAGGAGGATGAGGGGATTGATATCATCCGGCACTCCTGTGCACACCTGGTCGGTCATGCTGTCAAGCAGCTCTACCCGAGCGCGAAGATGGTGATCGGTCCGGTCATCGAAGACGGCTTTTACTACGACATCGCCTATGAACGCCCATTCACCCCCGAAGACCTGGCGGCCATCGAATTGCGGATGAAGGACCTGATTGCACAGGACTACGACGTCATCAAACGGATGACCCCACGTGCCCAGGTAATTGAGGTGTTCAACGCGCGAGGCGAGGAATACAAGCTCCGCCTGATCGACGACATGCCGGATGAACAGGCAATGGGCCTGTACCACCATCAGGAGTATGTGGACATGTGTCGCGGCCCCCACGTGCCCAATACCCGCTTCCTGAAGCATTTCAGGCTGACCAAGGTATCCGGTGCCTACTGGCGCGGCAATGCACAGAACGAACAACTCCAGCGCATCTATGGCACAGCCTGGGCGGACAAGAAGCAGCTGGATGCCTACCTCCTGCGCATGGAGGAAGCTGAGAGACGCGATCACCGCAAGCTGGGTCGAGAACTGGATCTGTTCCATTTTCAGGAAGACGCCCCGGGCGCTGTGTTCTGGCACCCACGCGGCTGGGTTGTGTTCCAGGAATTGATTGCCTACATGCGCCGTCGTCAACAAGACGCTGGCTATGTAGAGGTGAATTCGCCAGACGTGATGGATCGCAGCCTGTGGGAAATATCGGGCCATTGGCAGAACTACCACGACCATATGTTCACCACGGAGACCGAGGACGGTCGGGCGCTTGCGCTCAAGCCCATGAACTGCCCCGGCAGCGTATTGCTATATCGCCACGGCCTCAAAAGCTACCGCGACCTGCCGATCCGCATGGGCGAGTTCGGCAAGGTGCATCGCTACGAACCTTCCGGTGCGCTGCACGGACTGCTGCGCGTGCGCCACTTTACGCAGGACGATGCCCACACCTACTGCACGCCGCAGCAGATGGATGCCGAGTGCCGCGAGGTCGTGGCCCTGGTGCTCGACATTTACCGCCAGTTCGGCTTTGAGGATGTACGCATCAAGCTCTCGACTCGGCCTGACAATCGCATGGGGGATGAGGCAACCTGGGACTTGCTCGAAGGGGCCCTGCTGCGTGCCTTGGACAATATGGGTCTGGCCTACCGCATCAACCCCGGTGAAGGTGCCTTCTACGGCCCCAAGCTTGAATTTGTGCTGCGAGATGCCATCGGCCGCGACTGGCAGTGCGGAACCCTCCAGGTGGACATGAACCTGCCCGAACGCTTCGGCATCGAGTACGTCGACGAGGATGGCCAGCGCAAGCGCCCAGTCATGTTGCATCGTGCCTTGTTTGGCTCTCTGGAGCGCTTCACCGGCATTCTGATCGAACATCATGCAGGCCAGTTGCCCGCCTGGCTGGCACCTGTGCAAGCGATGGTGCTGTCGATTACCGAAGAGCATGCCGGCTACGCACAGGACGTCGCACGCTTGCTGCAAGGCGCCGGCCTGCGCTGCCAGGCCGATGTGCGCAACGAAAAGATTGGCTACAAGATTCGCGAGCAAACCTTGCAGCGCATTCCCTTCCTGTTGGTCGTCGGCGCCAAGGAATGTGCAAGCGGCACGGTCGCCCTGCGCAGCCGTGACGGGCGAGACCTTGGTGTGCTGCCGTTACCACAGGCGGTGGCCAGGTTGTTGACAGAGGTGCAAGCGCCAGACATGCCCGCGCGCAAAGAGGCGCAACGGCGCCTGTGCACTCGGCTGAACGGCCTTCCCAGCCGGAGCGAAGGAATCATCGACCCACAGGAAGTCAAGTGATGACAAGCCTCGATAACACCATCGCACCACCGGCATACCGCCATGCCGAACTGCTGATACGAGGTGGAACGGTCATGACGCCGGGCGGTGCCGAGCGTATCGATGTGGCCTGCAGCAATGGTCGCATCGTTGCCTTGGGCGATCTGCACGGTAGCTGGAATGCAGACACCTTGCTTGATGCCACCGGCTTGCACGTGTTGCCCGGCGTGATCGACAGTCAGGTACATTTTCGCGAACCGGGCCTGGTGCACAAGGAAAACCTGGAGGCAGGAACGCGCGGAGCGGTGCTGGGCGGTGTTACCGCCATCTTCGAGATGCCGAACACCACTCCGCTGACGTTGACCACGGCCGATCTGCAAGCCAAGCTCGAAGCTGCTGCGGGCAGGGCATGGTGCGATCACGCCTTTTACATTGGCGGCTCGGCTATCAATGCAGAACAACTGGCCTTGCTGGAGCAGCTGCCCGGCTGTGCTGGCGTCAAGGTGTTCATGGGCAGCTCCTTTGGCGACCTGCTGGCAGACGAGGATACGGTACTGCGCAAAATTTTGCGCCACGGCAAACGTCGGCTGGCGGTGCATGCCGAAGACGAGGCACGGCTGCGTGAACGCAAGGCACTGGTCCAGACCAGCGGCGACGTTTGCCAACATCCCCATTGGCGTGATGTGCAAAGCGCGTTGCAGGCAACCCAGCGCATTGTCCACCTGGCGGCGGAGACGGGGCGACGCCTGCATGTGCTGCATGTGACTACCGCCGAAGAGATGGCCTTCCTGGCCATGCACAAGGATCGGATCACGGTGGAAGTCACGCCTCACCACTTGACCATGCATGCCCCCGACTGCTACCAGCGACTGGGCAGCCTCGCCCAAATGAATCCGCCTGTGCGTGAAAAGCACCACCAGGAAGCACTGTGGCAAGCCATCTGCGAGGGGGTTGTCGACGTGATTGGCAGCGATCACGCCCCGCACACCCTGGCTGAAAAGACGAGGCCCTACCCAGAATCCCCCAGTGGGATGACCGGCGTGCAAACATTGCTGCCGCTGATGCTTGACCATGTAAACGCCGGCCGCCTGAGCCTGCAACGGCTGGTGGATCTGACCAGCGCCGGCCCGGCCCGCATTTTTGGTATTGCTGGCAAAGGCCGGATCGCCCTCGGCTATGACGCCGATTTCAGCATGGTCGATCTACAGGCACGGCGTGTCATCCGCAACGACTGGATTGCCAGCGTCAGTGGCTGGACGCCATACGACGGCCACGCTGTCACCGGCTGGCCCATCCACACCGTGCTTCGGGGGCAGCCAGTGGTGCTGGATGAGCAACTGCTTGGCAAGCCTGCAGGCAAGGCAATCCACTTTCTGGATGCCCACTCCGACCCCAACGTCGGCATTGACTGATTCCAATATCTGAGAAAATCATATGAATACATCCAAGCCCACTCAAACTCCGACACCGCAAACCTTGCACTTTGAGTCGCGCATTTCGGTCGAACAGGTCGAAGAAGGTTACGACCTGGCCCCAAAATTTGATCGCGATGGTCTGATCACCTGCGTCACCACCGATGCTGCGACGGGTGAAGTGCTGATGGTCGGTTACATGAACCCCGAAGCACTGGAACGCACCATTCTTAGTGGTGAAGCGCATTACTGGAGTAGAAGCCGCCAGGTGCTGTGGCACAAAGGTGCGAGCAGCGGCCTGGTGCAGAAGGTGATCGAAATCCGTATCGACGACGACCAGGATGCCGTGTGGCTACGTGTGTCACTCTCCGCCGGAATACACAGTGCACCCGCCAGTTGCCACGTTGGTTATCGTAGCTGCTTTTACCGGACCGTTGCGCTGCAAAGCGGCAAGATTGGGTATGCGGAAACAGAAAAAACATTCGACCCAAAGTTAGTCTACGGCGATGCCCCCAACCCGACCCTTTTGTAAAGTGACCGCAGCGTGTCTGAATTGCCAAATATCAACAGCATTGCCATCCATCAGTTCGCCAGTCTGGGCGCGGGTCCGAAGCTGATCGTTCTCGGAGCGGTACATGGCAACGAAGTCTGTGGCACCCAGGCAATCCGGCGCTTGATCAGGGAAATCGAGAGCGGTGCAGTCTGCATCCATCGCGGTAGCCTGACGCTGGTGCCGGTAACGAATCCACTCGCTTATCAGTTCAAGCGCCGCCACGGTGATCGTAATCTGAACCGGAACATGCGCCTCACCCATACACCACAAGACTATGAAGATCATGTAGCCAACATGCTGTGCCCATTGCTGCAAGCGCATGACGTTCTACTTGATCTGCACTCCTTCCACGCACCTGGCAGGCCATTCGCACTGATCGGCTCACGCAACAATGTTGGCGATCTGGAAACCGTTGGCAAGGCTGACGCAGAGGAAGCAATCGCACTACGTCTGGGCGTGGACAGATTTGTCGAAGGCTGGCTGGAAACCTACGCAAAAGGTGTCGAAGAGCGCCAGCAGCGGGGTGTGGATGCATGTGTCGATTATGGCGTGGGCACCACGGAAACAATGCGCCGTTCCGGTGGCATTGCAGTCACCCTTGAGTGTGGTCAGCATGATGAGGGCGCAGCGCCAGAGGTCGCCTATCAGGCTATTCTGAATACACTGGCGCATCTGGGCATGGTGCATCAGGTCGCCCCTGCTGCGGCCATGCAACCTGAAACCATCCGTCTCTATCAGGTGGTGGACCGCTTGCATCCTGAGGATCGTTTCAGCAAAGACTGGTGCAGTTTTGACATCATCAAGCGTGGCGAACCCATTGCCTGTCGCCACGATGGCAGCACCGTACTTGCCGATCGCGATGGTTGGATTGTTTTCCCCAACCCTGCAGCCCTAGTCAATCAAGAGTGGTTCTATCTGGCCGAAGCGTCTGATCGCCTCTCATCCGATTCAGAGGACTGAATGCGCCATTGGCAAGATCAAAAGACAATCCTCGACACAGACAAGGGCCTGTCCGAAGTTCTATGTAAACCGGCCGTTGCCTAGCAAGCTGGGGAATGACCGCTTTGGCCGAACTACAGACTCGACACCCTGCCTTGACGCAGGGTGTTTTCATTTTTAGGTAGTGGTGGAGCATGGAGAACTAGGACTTGACCACCCTCCTCCATCACAGGAAAAGGTAGCAGGAAGGATGCGTTAGATTTTTGCGCACCGGTGACAAAAGAAGCGCAAATAGTGCCAAAAACCCTGCAAATCGGCGGTGACAATTAAAGTGCAAATCAGTGCCAAAACTGCCGCAAAGTTACAAGTGCTCAGCTTAGGAGTAATATTTAATGCAGGTTTTTATGCAGGACAAACCAAACAGGCAACAAAAAAGCCCTGAATAATCAGGGCTTTAATGTAGACATCTGGCGGAGAGGGGGGGATTCCAAATTCAATCCAAAAATCCCCTTATTTTCTTGGCACTTTTCATACTTCTACACACCAAAACGACAGCCTTTGTGTAGAAGTCATTATCCCATTGTAGTATATGCATTCACGCTTCGTAAAATTATTTAGGTAACATGGTATTGGCAAGATAAAAGACGAACCTAATTTTTTACTCACCTCGTGACCAAAACGGTCCGTACGCCCTTCAAAGAAATATGCCTGATTCCGGTGTAATAAAGGCCATGCCATTTTTCAAAGCCAAAGTTGAATACAGTCCTCAGGGGCATTAAGAAAGCTGCACGACCTGCAGCTGATTCAGGCCTTGCCAGCAAGCACTTCTCCAGAACACTGCAGTGCATATAAAGCAGCAATTTGAGCATGCGCCTCCTGCTGCAATGGACATACCAGTTTGTCATGCAATGCTTGTGCAACTTCACTCATGTGATGAGCCCCTATCTGAATTGAGGCAGTGGCTATTCGGGACAGCAAAGCCCTGGCCTCGGGCAGGCGGCAATTTGACAGTGCCGGCCACAACAGTTTGAGGTCGTCCGCATTGTCTTCCAGAAACATGGTCAGTATTTCTTGCTCACACACCACGTCTGCGCCTGACAAGGCGACGAGTGCATGATGGTCCACAGTAAAATGGTGATGCTCAGAAGGCCACTCCCGACAAACGGCGCGCATCAGGTCCAATTCATCGGTAAAGGAAAGAATTCCGGACTGTGGCGGAACGGCTTGCTTGCCTGCCAGAACCCATAATGATGACTGCTCCGTCTCTGACAACAAGCGCGACAGCCTGCTACCAGCAAAAGTCATGCTGTCATCCGCTTGAGCGCAGTAAATGATTCGCCTCGGCTGAAGACTGCTGATCATCAGGGCGGCATCTTCGAGTGTCGTTGCCAGCATCAGCTGCATTCCTCTTTCCTGCAACAAATGACCGACTACATCTGCCAGCATGGCAGACGGTGCAATCATCAATACCGGGTGATTCTTCCCTCCCGGCTGAATTGATATTTTTTCTCCCTGACGCAGGGGGATTTGCACCGTGGCACTGATGCCGCCTCCGCTATTGGATTCCAGTTGCAGTGTTCCGCCCAGCAAGCCAATCAGCGACCGTGCCAATGCCAGTCTCAAGCCAAGGCCATCATGCGAGCGGGCAGTACTACCGTCAGTTTGCGTAAACAGCTCACCTACTCTGGCAAGCTCGCTTTTGCTCATGCCGATGCCACTGTCTTCAATCCTTATCACCAGCTCATCCCGAGCCGTAGCGGTAAGGCAATCCAGGCTGACTGATACCTGGCCAACCCTGGTAAACTTGACTGCATTGTCGAGCAGCTCGGCAATGCTTTTACCCAGGTAGCGCCGGTCACTCTTGATCAGTACATCAGCTGGAAGCTTGTTGCTGTAGCGCACGTCCAGCTGCTTTGCCGCCGCAGCAGATCGACAGCTCAGCAACAGTTCATCCATCAATCCATTGATGGAAAATGTTTGCGCCTCAGCCCGGATGGACGCGGTTTCCAGGCGGGTCCAGGCCAGCACATCGTCAATCATGCCCAACAGCTTGTTGGCTGCAGTTTCAATTTCCTGGGCATAATCGCGCTGCTCTTCATCCAGTTCCCCCATGCACAGCAGCTCCAGCATGCCCAGGATGGCATGCATCGGTGTGCGAAACTCGTGGCTCATCACGGCAAGGAATGAAGACTTGGCCTGACTGGCCAGATCTGCCTGCTTCCTGGCTTCATCGAGACTGACATTTATCTGGTGATAATGGCTCATGTCAGTCACTGCCAGAATCATGCCGCCAAACGCTGCCCCCGCCCGTACCAGTTGCCCGTCAATAATCAGACTGCGCTCAGTACCGTCCATGCAGCGCATGGTTCTTTCAAATCGGAATGCCTCGCCACCGGCGAATCCTTGCCGGATGATCCCTTGCAAGGCACGGTATGTTTCCGGCTCCGGGAAACACTCGGACAGCTGGTTGACGACTTCAATATCTGCACACAGCAAGTGTCTGCCAGAGGGGTTGATGCGCAAAATCGTTTCTGATGCATCAATATGCAATAACGGCACGGGTACGGCGATGAACAGTGCCTCACTGAGCTGCAGCAAATTGCGTTGCAACTGCTCTGCATGCTGTTGACGCTGTCTGTCCGAAGCCAGCTGTTCACACAAGGCCAGCCAGCCGAGCCACATGGAATCCGGCTGGATGGCTTCTTCACCATCATGCAGCAAGAGGCCGCACCGTCCACCGGTCAGCACCACCGGACAGGACTGGATGCCCGTTTCAGGCCAGGCAGCATCACCGTAGGTATAGATGCATGCATCCCCGACAGGACCGGGAACCTGCAAAGACCAATGCCGCGCGTGACACACCGCGGCCAGTTCATCCCCAAGTACGGCAAAGAAATCCGCCGGGCTGCAATCCCGTCCAATCATTCCCGCCAGACGCAAGGGAATATTGCTCTGCTGCGAGCCATCCTGACTAGCCTGACGGTGGTGATGTCTTACCCTGGATAGTCTGGACGTTTCCATGTGGCACCATCAGAAAAGTTCGACCTTTGGGGCCTCATTTTCGACTTTCCCGCCCATCCTTCTGGAAAAGTCCTCGCGCTGAACATGCATTACATGCCCCTCCCCCAGCTGCCTGACAATGGTGCTGATATCGCTCACTGTCATATCCACACCCTGCTTTATGCTCGCGGCCATTTGCTGCTGATGCTCAGCCGAGCTGGCAGCAACGCGCACCAGGTGCTCCAGTTGCTGCCGCACGATATCCTGAAACTGCATTTTCTCCAGTGCCAGCCCCACGCCACCCGCAATGGCCTGGACTGCCGCATGCACGTGAGAGGTGAAGCCTTGCTGTTCCTGCACCACTGCGGTCAGGTGGTCATTCATTTGCAGGAACTGACTGGAAATAAGGGAAAGTTTTTCACCTTCGCGTTCATGCAGGTCCATACGCATGATCTGTTCCAGTTCTGCCGCAATGGCAGCGGTGACCGCAGCAATGCCATCGGTAATCTGCGCAGCAGCACTGTCGGTCTGGACCGAGAGGTTGCGGACTTCATCTGCCACCACCGCAAATGCGCGGCCATGCTCACCGGCACGTGCGGCTTCGATTGCTGCATTCAGTGCCAGTAAATTGGTCTGGTTGGCTATTTTGCGGATCAGTTCGGCATAGGGTTGCAGCCGCTCTACCTCGACAGAAACCTTGGCAATACGCGACTGTTCCTCCTGTTGCCGCGTGGCTCTTTCTCGTTGCATATTGCCCAGCTCGGTGATGGATTCACGATTCATGCTGGCTTCCTGACGGGAGGACGCCACCAGCCCGGATGCATGCTCCAGGAAGTTGCCGGTTTCCGAGACAATCTGTCGACTTGTCTGCTCGATACCCTGTAACCCTTCCATAACGCCGATGGCTGCGGCTTCCGTCGTGCGCTCTATGCCTTTGAGCTGGTCTTGCAGGAAACCGTTGAGGTCTGCATATGCATGCAGCTGGGTGGCTACCTTTTCAGTCTGCTGATCATTTGCTGGCTGTTGTACCGGTACGGGCGGTACAGAGACACGCGGTTCGGTCAGCAGGCAGACAGCCAGCACCACCCCTTCAGCAAGCACCATGTACCAGCTGACACTGCCCGACCAGCACAACAGGACTGTGGCCAGCAGGACCACCACCAGACATGCCCAACGCACGAGAGACAGTTTCGCGCGCGGGCCAGGGGCAGGTTCTGTTTCGCGCATCATGTTCAAGCTCCTGGCAGCACCTGGCGAATCACCTTGAGCAAATCCGCGCCGGTAATGGGCTTGACCAGCCAACCGGTGGCACCATGTTGTTTTGCCACATCCCGACTGGCCTGCTGGGTTTCGGTAGTCAGCGCCAGAATGGGCGTGAAGCGCAGCAACTTTCTGGCTTCCTTGATGAGCTCCAGTCCATTCATGTTCGGCATGTTGATGTCGGTAATCATCAGGTCAGGGCGCAGCCCGGTCTTCAGTTTGTCCAGACCCTGCACACCATCCGCGGCCGTCACCACGGTAAAGCCACTCATTTCAAGGGTCTGGCGCAAGCTCATGATCATGGTTGCGGAATCATCGACCAGCAGAATGGTTTTCATGCCTCACTCCTTTCACGCTGCAACAAGGGAAATACATAGCCGGCCATGAATCCATCACGCGGTGGCTTGAAATGTACGATGCGACTGACCAGCAATGCCTGGAACACAGCGGCATGAATGTGCTCGCAATCTTCCAGATCGACTGTTGCGGCTTCCTGGTCTGCCAGCCAGACCAACAGTGTCTCGGCATCTTCGACACCAACCTGTCCGACCAAACGGGCAGAGTGCCCTTCAAACATCAGAGGCATAGCAGCAACTCCTTGGGATTGATCACCATCAGGACGGTACCGTCTCCCAGCAAGGCCGTACCCGAATACACGGAAAGTTGTGCCAGGATGCCCTCCATGGGCTTGAGAATGATGTCCACGGTTTCGCGGAACTCATCCACGACAATGCCTACGTTTTCCGCACCCATGCGCAGCACCAGAACCGCCAGCTCGTCCTGCTCGTTGGCCATCTGCTCTTCATGCAGCGCCAGCAAGGCATTCAGGCCGTACAGGGGAACAATACGGCCACGCAACACGGTGGAGCGATTGTGCTTGAAATGACGGATCTGGCTGCGCGCAACCCTGACGGTTTCCACCACCATTTCCATAGGCACACCGAAAATCTGTCCGGAAGACTCGATAATCATCACATTGGTGACGGCCATGGACAGCGGCAGAGCAAGTTGCAACAAGGTGCCCTCTCCGACCTTGCTTTCCAGCTGGAAACTGCCATGCACCGCTTCAATGGCGGAGCGCACCACATCCATGCCCACGCCTCGCCCGGACAGGTCGGAAACTTGTTCGGCTGTGGAAAATCCGGGATGGAAAATCAGCTGGATTGCATCCGCATCGCTCAGGCTTTCAGCCTTGGCAGCGTCTATCAATGACTTCTCCATGGCCTTGCGCCGGACCTGGACCGGATCTATCCCCTTGCCATCGTCACGAATCTGGATGATGACCCGGTCTGCCTCCTGATGGGCGCTGATGCGGATGCAACCCTGGGCGGGTTTGCCGGCAGCAAGACGGGCCTCGGGTGATTCGATGCCATGGTCCAGGCTATTGCGCAGGATATGGATCATCGGCTCGGCCAGCCGCTCGATGACATTCTTGTCGGCTTCGGTGTCTTCCCCTTCAAGAACCAGCTCCACCTGCTTGTGCAGTTTTTTCGACAAGTCACGTACCAGACGGGGGAAGCGCTGGAAGATGGTACCCACCGGCATCATGCGTACCTGCATGATGGCATCCTGCATTTCTTCGGCAATGCGGTTGATCACCAGATACTGGGATTTGATTTCGCGAGCCAATTCGCGGTTACCGAACTGGTTTTCCGCCTTTCCAGCCAGGTATGGCAGCGCATTCTTGGCCACCACCATTTCGCCAATCAGGTCCATCAGACGGTCTACCTTTTCCTGGCTGACCTTGAGTACCCGGCTGGCCTTTTCTGCAGATTCATCCGTACGCCGGCCAGCATCCTCCTGTACCGGGCCGGCAACGGGAGCACTGCCTGCCAGGGCACTGCTGGCGCCATCGACGAAACCTGCCGGATTACCATCTCCGCCGCGCAGCAAACGCAGGACAGGTTCGGCGCTCTTGAGCTCGATGCACCGGTCATAGGCCTGGGACAGTGCTTCCAGCATGGGTTGCGACTGCTGATAGCGATAAAGATTGGCCAGGGTCTGCACCACGGACTGCAAACGCCCTTCCCAGATGCCCGCATCCGCCGGCAGTTCAAGAATCTTGCGCTGCGTTTCAACAATCTTGAGCCAGGCCGTGTGCTCTTCTTCTGACAGGGGACGCGAGTCAGACTCGGCTTCATCCAGATAGAAGACCGGCCGGAATGTCGAGCCCTGCAATTGCCGTACCTTGGTATAGGGGGCCATGTAGCGGAACAGCTCTTTGAGTGCCTGACCATCCATGCGGCACAAAAAGCGGATTTCCAGATTACAACGATAGATGTCCAGTTCCGCCATGTCAGGCCAGGGGCTGACGGGTTGAATGTCCAGCCAGCGCAAACCCTCTACCTGGCGCAACTGCAACAGCGGGTCTTCGCCACTGAAAAAGCATTCACTGTCCGGTTGATAATGCACGGCACTCAGGGGATGACTCTCACGGGCAGCATCATGCTTTTCCTGTTCGAGCACGTTGGCAGGAAAGGACTGCAACCAGTCGGCAACCACTGCCGGGCTCTGTGGCTCAAGCGGGCGCACCGCCGTTCCAGGCGCCCCCAGACAGCCTTTCAGAGCAGTAGCAATCTGCGCGGCCCTGTCATCCCGCAGCGCTTGCAACTCACCAACGGTGTCCAGGTCGTCCAGGCAGTCGGACACGAAGTCGGCCCACTCCAGCAAGATATCTGCATAGTCGGCCACAAAAGGCAGCACGCCGTTGCGAACCTGGTCCAGCAGGTCTTCGGCATGGTGGGTAGCCCCGGCCAGTGGCGTCAGTCCCAACAGCCCGCTGTTGCCTTTCAACGTATGGATGCTGCGGAACAACGCATTGATGACTTCCTTGTCATCCGGAGCATGCTCCAGTTGCAGCAAGGCACGGCCGATGGTTTCCAGCCCTTCGCGTGCCTCCTGCACAAACTGTTCAAGTAAAGGGTTGTTCATCAGTCAGGCTCCCCCAGTAACAGTCGTGTCAGCAAGGTCAGCTCCACCGGTTTGGCCGGCTTGATGATGTAACCATTGGCGCCTGCCATATAGGCCACGACTACATCACCTTCCTTGGATTCGGTGGACACCATGATGGCCGGGCTTTGCATCAGGCTCAGGTCGGCACGCAAGGTCCGTACAAAGGTATATCCGTCCATCTTGGGCATGTTGATGTCGACGATATAAAGGTCGTAGGGCGACTGCATGGCCTTTTCCAGCGCCTCGATACCATTCACGGCCTCGTCCACGCTCAAACCGGCATCGGTGAGTATCTTGCGGTGATAAAGTCGCACGGTGGCGGCATCATCAACAATCAGTACGCGTTTCATACCTGAGCCTTTCAACCGAAACGAGGTTTCTGGTAAACGATGGCATCCGGAAACTTGCGCACCGTGAAGAGTGGAGAAATACGGCTCATCGACTCCGAGTGCCCCAGACAAATGAAGCCGCCATGATTGAGAGAGTCGTAAAAGGTATCCGCCGCATCCTTGCGTGAGATGTCATCAAAATAAATCAGCAGATTGCGACAAAAAATGATGTCGATATTGCTGAAGCGCCGCGTGTCATTACGGTCATTCAGGTTGACCCGGCTAAACTCGATGGACTGGCGCAGGTCTTCGATAATCTGGTAACGCTGATTGCTCTGCGGTTCGAAATAGCGGTCCAGATAGGTTTTCGGCAGATATTGCAGCGAACGCATGCTGTATATGCCTTGTTTGGCCGAGTCCAGAATCGATGTATCGATATCCGAGGCCAGGATCTCCACATCGAACTGTTCTATCTTTGGCCACAGCTCCAGCAGGAAAATGGCAATGGAGTAAGGTTCCTCCCCCGACGAAGACGGGATGGACCAGATACGAATGGTGTCTCCTGGCTTCTTGTGCGCGGCCACCTCTTCCAGCATGGAGTTCACCAGGCAGTCAAACTGGTAGGACTCCCGGAAAAAGTAGGTCTCGTTCACCGTCATGTCATTGACCAGTTGCTGCAACTCCTCGCCACTGGCCTGAAAACGCAACATGGTGAAATAGGTACGAAAGTTTTCCGAACCGGACTCCCTTACCCGTTCCGCCAGGCGCTTGTCGACAAAGTAACGCTTGGACTCGTCGAAATAGATTCCTGTCTTGCGATAGAAGAATTCGCGGAACTTCATGAAATCTTCTGTCGTGATCAGCGGCTGTGCCATGGTGCTATTCCTGACGGATGCGGGCTTTGGCCATGTCGACAGCAAAGCAGATGAAAGGGTCGTCGGCAAACCGGTTTGCTGCCGACTCCAGGGAGGCCAGGGCATGTGGACTGCCTACCTCGCCCAACAGGTCAATTGCAGTGGCCACGACATTGCAATGCATGTCCTGTTCCACCACGCCGATCAGCCAGCCCTCAACGCCAGGGTGCTTTAGCGACTCCAGAATATTGACCGTGAAAATGCGTACATCCGGGTCGACATCACGCAGCAGGGTTTCCACCAGACTGGCAGTGGCATCCGGCATTTCCTGCAATACCTCGATGACGCCGTTACGCAGCATCGGATCATCGGAACGGAGAAAATCAGCCAGGTGTTGCGCCACTTCGACACCACCCAGGCGACGCAGGCTGCCCAGCGCTGCATCACGCACCGCACGATCCGACTCTGCCGGCAAAATACGGCACAAGGGCAGTACGGCTTCCGGAAACTGGCCCAGCGCCAGTGCAGCTTGCCGACGCTCGTCGACTGAAACACTGGACAACCGGGTAATCAGATCGGCAAATGACAGCGACTCTGCCGCATCCTCAATAGCCGGCGTGACACTTTTCTTGAGCGCCATGACGCTTCTCCCCTTGTTGGCACCAGGCAATAAGCTGGCTGGCAATGGCATGTGCAGGCAGAACAACGCTGGCACCGCCGCGGCGCGCCAGTTCCATTGGCATGCCGAATACGATGGCGGTTTCCTCCGACTCGGCAATGGTCCGGCCACCAAGCTGATGCAATTGGGTCATTTCATCGGCACCGTCATAGCCCATGCCGGTGAGCATGACCCCAGTCAAATGTGATGCGGGCAGACAGTCCATCGCCGAACGAACCATCACGCTGACCGAGGGATGCCATAACACTGCCGGGTCTGCCGGACGTGGCGTTGCCATCACCAGCGACTTGCGACGGGACAATTGCAGGTCTGCACCGCCGCGTGCGATGTAGATATGACCACCGCGCAAGGGCATGGCGGCGTGCACCTCCTGTACCGGGAGTACACAGTAGCGATCCATGCGCTCGGCAAAACTCTGGGTGAAGCCGGCTGGCATGTGCTGCACCACCACCACCGGGTGGGGAAAGTCGGCCGGCAGCTGGGGGAGAATCAGCTCCAGCGTTTTGGGGCCACCGGTTGATACCCCAATCAGTACCATGCCACTGATTTCACCATCGTCAACGGGTGCAGTGGCGGTGGGCTGGCTGAGTCTGCGTGGTCTTTGCGGCACGGTATCCATGGCCGGCTGTTGTGCGATTTTGCCCAGCCGTGCGGAGGCGGCAGCCCGTGTCTTGACGATCAGCTCGTCACGGATGCTGCCAATATTCAGGGAAATCGTTCCTTCGGGCTTGGTGACTACATCGACAGCGCCAAGTGCCAGGGCTTCCAGGGTTGCCATTGCCCCAACGCGGGTAATCGATGACACCATTACCACCGGGGTCGGCCGGGCTGCCATGATCAGCGCCAGTGCCTGCAAACCATCCATCTGCGGCATGTTGACATCCAGCGTGATGACGTCGGGTTCCCACTCCATCAGCTTGGCAATGGCTTCTTTGCCGTTATGTGCCGTTTCGGTCAGCATGTCCTCTTGCTCGCCAAACAATGTGGTCAGATGCCTGCGCATCAGTGCCGAATCATCGACGACGAGTACCTTGATCTTTTTGCTTCCCATCCTCACCTCCTCCCCGCCGTCAGGCGGGCTGCTCCAGTGACATTTGCAGCGAGCCGACCTCCCCGTCGTCCAGCAGCATTCCCGGGTCTATCATCATGATCAGACGGCCCTGCTTTTGCAGATTGGCCACCCGGCAGATCAGCCGGCTGCTTCCTTCACCCATGTCAGGCGCAGGCTCGAAGGAATGGCGGGGTACTTTCAACACTTCGGCAACGGAATCCACAATGAAACCTGTGCGCAAGCCGCGCAGCAGATACACCATGATGCGCTGCCGTTCACTTCTTTCGATGGAGCCCAGTCCCAGACGCCGGCGCTGGTCAATCACCGGCAATACCGTGCCTCGCAGATTGATGACGCCTTCCATGTAATCGGGTGCGGTGGGCAGAAATGTCAGCTGCTCCGGCACGCGGACGATTTCCTGGACCGACATGATGGGCACACCGAATTCCTCCTTGCCCAGCCGGAACACCACCACCTGCTCGTCCTCGTCATGACCATCCGCATCAGCCACCAGACCGTCATCACTTGCCATATCACTCTCTCCCTCTTCTGCAGCATCGGTCCGTGCCAGCTCTACTTCATCGAACATCTGTCCGACATCCAGAATGGAAACCAGCCGCCCCCCATCCTCAAGCCGGCAAATGGCATTGATTTCGCGGGTCTCGCGGCGATTCCACATGCCCGGCACTTCATCAATCAGGTTGAAAGGCACACGCAATACTTCGCTGACACTATCGGTCACCAGACCAACCATCTGCTCACCGCCAAGGTGAATCACCACCACGCGGTCCTGCTCTCTGTCCTGGTCGTATGGCATGCCAAACAATCTGCGCAGCGAAATGAGCGGCAAGAGTCGGGAGCGCAAAGTAACCACGCCCAGCTGTGCTGCCTCGGACTGCGGCACCCGCACCAACTGGCCATCCATCTGGACGATTTCCTGCACATCCTGGATATCAATGGCGTATTCCTGACCATCCACACTGAACGAAACAAGCTGACGTTCATCGTCGCTTTCATCGCACAACATTTCCTGCTGCGATACGCTCAGGGCAACTTCAGACCCACCATGCTCCTGTCGCAACTGAATGCCGGAAAAATGACGGTCAATCAGAACCTGGAAATCAAGCAGCAGAATGAGGCGTCCGTTCCCATCCTTGATCACACCTTGCAGAAACTCACTGCGTGCACTGTCGGGCAAGGTGTCGGTAGACTGGATATCTTCGTCACGAGCGCTGACCACGCTGGCCACGTGATCCACCAGGAAACCAAGCGGCATACCCAAATTGATGACCAGCGCACGGGTTGCTTCATCCGCCGCACGGTCCGGCAGGCCGAACAATCTGCGCAGAGAGAGGATGGGTAACACCTTGCCACGCAAATTGGCCAAGCCGTCCAGGGCTGTCGGTGCCAGTGGCAAGTGGACAATACCGGGAACCCGGATGATTTCCTGTACCGGCGCCATCGGGACGGCAAACAGCTCCCCCTCCACGCAGAAGGTCACATAATGGCTGCCATCCGCACCGCTGACTTCATCATCCTGCGGTGGCTCCAGCTGCAGCTCGGCAGCCTGTTCATCACTTGTAGACATGGTGTCTTTCTCCAGCCGATGGCTTAGCCGTTGCTCTGCAGCTCATCCGCCAGAGAGGCAATCTCTTCGATTGCAGCAGACAGCTCTTCAGCGCCTTGTGCCTGCTGTTTGGCTGCTACGCTCGCCTGCTCCGCCGCCTTCTCAGCTTCGGCGGATGCGCCGGCAATCTGTTCGACACCGCCTTTTACTTCCTTCACCATGGCAACAATCAGCTGCGACTTATCCAGAGCAGACCTGTTGCTGGCCAGGATATCGGCAACATCGATTTCTATTTGCTGCATGTCCTGCACCACAACTTTGGCTTTGTCTGCCTCCGAGATGGCACCTTGCATGATTTCTTCGATATCCCGCTGCACAAAGCCGACCTGGTCCTGGATGTCCTTCACCATGTCCTTGATGCGGTCGGCATTCTCGGCCGAGTCATGTGCCAGATTCCGGATATCTGTCGCCACCACTACAAAGCCCTTGCCGAACTCGCCTGCGCGCGCCGCTTCAATCGCACCATTCACCGCCAGCATGTTTGTCTGGATCGACACCGTGGTAATGGCATCCACAATCTTGTCGATACGGCGTGAAATCAGTGCCAGATCCTTGATTTGTTTGAGACTGCCCTGACTATCGGACACAGAATCCCCGATTACCTTGATAAGGCTGTCAATCAGCTTCTTGTTCTCATCCAGCAATTCCTGGATGTTGTTGGCTTTTTCCAGCGAGGATTGACAGCGAGCCTCGGTCAGCTTCAGGCCGGACTCGATCTGGTTGATGGCGGAAGATGATTGTGCAGTGGCTGCTGCCTGTTGCTGGGCACCTTTGCGAATCTGGTCCAGCGCCAGCATGACCTGGGAACTGGAACGATTGATTTCCTGGATACTGGCAGACAACTCTTCGGCAGCAGCCGCCACGTCTTCCGCGCTCTTGTTGATATCGGTGGAGTTCTTCAGCTCATCCGACAGTTCAGACAGACTTTGCGCGGCCTGCTCGCACTCGGACAGCGCCAGGCTTTGCTCGCCAACGGTTTTGTTGCTCTCTTCGCAGGCTGCAGATTGCTCCTCAGCCGCGGCAGCAATCGCCTCTGCGCCCTGCATGGCTTGCTCACCCGCCTTTTCCGACTCGCTTGCCGCATTCAGCAGGGTTACGGCATCTGCGGCAATATCCTGACAAGCCAGGCGAATCACCTCCAGCTGGTTGGTAATCACAGTGCTTCTGTCTACCTCCTGCTCAATGGTGGTGGCAGCCTGATTGATGCGGGTAGAGATCACATTGACTTCTTGCTGGATTTGCGAGACCAGCTCCTGGATTTCCTTGGCACTTTTTTCCGAGGTTTCAGCCAGCGTGCGCACTTCGTCGGCCACAACGGCAAACCCTTTGCCATGCTTACCGGCACGTGCTGCTTCGATGGCGGCATTCAGAGCCAGCAGATTGGTCTGGTCTGCAATGCGGGCAACTGCCTTGACGATATCGCCAATATTCGAAGCCTGACGCTCCAGCTCACCCACCATCTGGGTCGAAGTCTTCTGCCGTTCGGCAGCCAGCCTGATATTGCCAATGGTCAGCGATACCGAACCATTAATCTGGCGGGCAATCTGCTGCATGGCCTCTGCCTTGCCCTTGGCGCTATTGGCAGCGACTTTCTGCTCGGCAATATCCCGGCTCATATGGTCAATGGCGCGCAAGGACTGCTGGGCAGCTCCGGATGCCTGCTCCGCACCACTTGCAATCTGGTCACTGGCCCGGCGCAGTTCTTCTGCCGCTGAAGCTGCCTGATTGATGCCGGAAGCCAGTTGTGAACAGGCAGCAGCAATGCGTTCTGCCGCCTGTTGCTGCTTGGCCAGAGTTCTGGCTTTGCGACGCTGTGCTTCTGCCTCGCGCAAACTGTTCTGACCGACCAGCCTCTTCACCTCCGGATCTGCTTCAACCTTGACCGGTGTCTTTTTAACCAAAGCCATCTTGACCTCCCTAGCTCCCGCTAGCCGCTGATTTGAGTGAAATTGGATGTTTTTAAATCATTTGATTAAAAAGCATCGGCACCATGCATTGAATAACTTACTTTTATCTTTGTTAGCAGAGCTGGTTTACTTTTCAAGAACAATATCTTCGTCATAGATGTGACGCTTCTTCGTACCTGTGCAGCTCGGAGATCAAGCAAATGGACGACTGTGACTTGTCATCGCGCCAAGCCGGAATGGCCAAGGGGTGTCCACCTTCCAGACTGATCGAAACGGTCAGCACAGCTGCTACTTCATCTGCAACCGCATTTTCGAGAGGCATGAAGTGCGACGGGCTACTGTTAAGGGCGGCATTGCCAGGCAATGTCGGCACTGATCCCTGAATGCAGAAGAAGAGATGTGGGATGGGCGTTGGCTGACGAGATGTCGGCAAGATCTGCTGTTTTATCCGGGTGCGCAGGGGTGATGACTCAGACATGCAGGAAGCTGTCTTGTCTGCAAGCGGAGGAAGCGGTCATGGATGCCATCACTCATGCACTGAGAATGCAGAATTGCGCAACTTGATTGTATTTATTTAAAAAAAAGCCGATTTATTGCATTTTCTGACAAATACATTGAAAAGTTGCACCGAGCGATACTCCTGTCTATAGAACATCACAGGAGGTGTGCCACATGATCAATGAAGCCACTGCCCGCATCAGCGAGGCGCTACGCGTTTGCGGAGGAGAAGCCTCCAGTGAACTGCGGGACATATCCGAATTCTTCAAAGCCATCAACCGCAATCAAGCTATTGTCGAGTTTGACTTGCACGGCATCATTGTTGAAGCCAATGATAATTTCTTGCGCTTGTTCGGTTTCAAGCGGGATATGTTGATTGGCAAACACCACCACGCCATCTGGATTGAATCGCAGGTCAACAGCGGTGAATACGATGCGCTATGGAAAGCCTTGTGCAATGGAGAGGCCGTCAGTGGCGAATTTCACCGCAAGAAAGCCAGCGGCGAAGATATCTACATCCAGGCGTATTACAACCCCCTGCTCAATGAAGATGGTGCCCCTTACAGGATCATCAAATTCACGGCGGACATCACCGCGCGAAAAAAGGCCCAGCACGAAGATCAAGGCAAAGTGTATGCAGCCGAGCAGTCGCAATGCGTTATCGAATTTGACCTCGATGGCCGCATCGTCGCTGTCAACGACATTTTCCTGAGATTGATGGGTTACTCGCACGAAGGGGTAATCGGCCAACATCACAGCATGTTCTGCCCGGTAGAAGTTTCCCAGAGTGATGCCTACGAAAATTTCTGGAATGCGTTACGTGAGGGACGGGCACAAAGTGGTGAGTTCCTGCGCCTGAATCACCGCCACCAGCCCGTATGGCTGCAGGCAACCTATACACCCATCCTGGGGCTGGATGGCAAGCCTTTCAAAGTGGTGAAGTACGCCACAGACATTACCGCAGCCAAAGAAAAAGCCCTGGAAGATGAAGGCAAGGTGAATGCAATTTCCCGCTCCCAGGGCGTCATCGAATTCGATATGGCAGGTATTGTCCAGCAGGCAAACCAGAACTTCCTGAAACTGATGGGTTATGAGCTGGATGAAATCAAGGGCCAGCATCATCGTTTGTTTGTGACCGAAGAAGAGGCAGAGAGCCCTGCCTATCGGGCATTCTGGCAGAAAATGAACAAGGGTGAGTTTGATGCTGGCGAGTATCTTCGTATCGGCAAAAATGGTAAGCGCATCTGGATACAGGCTACTTATAACCCTATCTTTGACCTGGAGGGAAAGCCGGTCAAGGTGGTGAAATATTGTAGTGACATTACTTCGGAAAAGCAGGATGCACAGGAGAACCGCAGCCGTTTGAAGGCCGTCAGCGAAAGCCTGTGCTACGCAGAACTTGATCGTGAAAGCAATTTCATTCAATGCAACGAACAGCTATGCCAGGTTCTTGGCTATACCCATTCCGAAATGCTTGGCAAGGGTCTGCAAAAGCTGCTGTTTGAAGAAGACCAAGATAGCGCAGCCAATCAGGACATCTGGCGCGAGTTACACCGTGGCCATGTCCACTGCGGTGAAATGCGCTTTCAGGCTGCTGGACGGCAAGAGGTATGGATCAGCCTTACCTTGACTCCCGTCACTGGTCTGGCAGGGGAATTGTCCAAAGTGATTCTTCTGGCACGTGACATCACCAAAGAGAAACTGGAACGGCTGGAAACCGAGGGAAAACTGTCGGCCATTAATCGTGCCCAGGCGGTGATTGAGTTTGACCTCAGCGGTAAGGTGCTTGGCGCCAATGATAATTTCCTGGCCTTGATGGGCTATCGCCTGGAGCAAATCCAGGGGATGCATCACCGGATGTTTGTTGATCCACAAGAAATATCCAAAGCAGATTACCAGAACTTCTGGGAGCGTCTGGCACGCGGGGAATTCTTCTCGGGGGAATACAAGCGAATTGCCAATGGCGGAAAAGAAGTATGGATTCAGGCAACCTACAATCCGGTTCTCAATCCCAGCGGCCAGCCAATCAAGGTGGTGAAGATTGCCAGTGATATCACCCAGGCCAAACTGCATAATGCCGAATACCGGGCCAAGGTAGATGCCATCAACGCTGGACAAGCCATGGTGGAGTTCGACTTGCAAGGTAATATCCTGACGGCAAACCGTAATTTCCTCGCTGCCATGGGCTATACGCTGCGAGAAATCCAGGGGCATCACCACAGCATCTTCTGCACCGCTGAATATACTCATAGCGCGGAATATCGCGACTTCTGGTTAAGTCTGAGTGAAGGAAAGTTCATCAGTGGACGCTTTCACCGGGTGGGAAAGTTCAGTCGCGATGTATGGATTCAGGCCACATACAATCCCATTCTCGATCTGAACGGCGCAGTCTGCAAAATCATCAAATACGCTTATGACGTAACCAAAGAAGTGCAGATGGAGCGTGAAATCTCGCAGAAATCCCGCGAAATGGCAAACAGCGTCAGCATTCTGGTGGAAAGCATCAATATGGTGGCGACCCTCTCCGGACAAGCTTCGGTTCTTTCCGGGCAGGCTGCATCCGTGGCCAGTGAGGGAAGTCAGGCACTGGAACAATCCTTGCAGCTGATTGCGAAGATACGCCGTAGTGCTGATCGCATCGCAGAGATTGTCGGTGTAATCAGTGAAATTGCCAATCAGACCAACCTGCTGGCATTCAATGCAGCCATCGAAGCGGCGCGGGCGGGTCAGCACGGTGTAGGTTTTTCTGTTGTGGCAGCCGAAGTCCGCAAGCTGGCAGAACGCTGCTCCAAAGCGGCACAGGAAATCACCGAGCAGGTTCAGCTGGCAGACGGCCAGGTTGATCAGGGCATAGAGGCCAGTCAGCGTGCTGCCAGCAACTTCAAGGGAATCCACCATGGTGTAGAGCAGACAGCAAGCAGCATCCAGGAAATTGTCGATGTTACCCGGCGCCAGGCAGAGCTGACCACGGAGGTCAAACACTTGATTACCTCGCTTGCCCGCAACGGCGGCAATACCGGGAGCAATTAAGTGACTTCCCGTCGTTACGGAATTTTCGCCGTCAACGATAGCTTGCTGGCACTGGATATCGAATGCCTGAGAGAAGTGGTGCCCTGCCCGGTACTCAATAGCATGCCGGGCAGGCACCCTGCTTTGAAAGGGTGTTTCAGCCTGCGTGACGTACTGATTCCTGTCATCGACCTTCGGGTTTTGATGTCAGATGGCAGCGAATCAGCAACACTGCATAACGTGGTTGTGGTCACGACACATAATCGCGTGCTTGGTCTGCTGGCATCGGATGTTCAGCAGGTCGTGGATTGTGAAGCGCAACTGGTTGTGGATAGTGACAAGGAGCACATCATCACGGGTGGCTTCACGCTTCCGGGGGATCAACGGCCAGTCAGTGTAATTGATGCTGACAGATTGTGTGCCTTGCCGGGCATCCCGGTTACCGAGCAAGGGCAGGCCGAAACCGACATGGCGGATAACAACACCATCGGCGGTACAATTCATCACCTGATGCTGATGAGTAGTGGTGGGGTGCCGCTTGCCATTGACGCCACCGTTGTTCACACCATCATCCTCAACCCGGTCATTGAAAGCTCACCGATAAAGTCCGGTTTTTGTCTGGGCATCATCCGTTATCAGAATTTGCGTATTCCCGTACTCAGTTTGCTGGGAACATTGGGGATAGATCAGCCGGGCGTGCCTCCCAGGCAGGCCTTTGTCATCCGCTATGAGGATGGCTATCTTGCATTTACCGTTGAAAACATTTTCGACGTCGTCAAACTGAGTCATTTCCATCCCATGCCACTGCCAGCACGCTCCTTCAAGGACGCTGCCAACTTTATTGGCGTGGTGTCTGTCCATGATTTACCAGCCGATACGCTTGGCATCAACAACGACGGCCAGCAACACTTTCTGTTGATTGCCGATACCCAGCTGCGCAACCGGCAAACACTGCGTGATATCGCTCACATCACCATGCCGGATAACGCTCCCCAAGCGGATAGCCTGCAAGCAGGTGACGGCCCCGGAGGAAAACAAACCCTGCATGTTCTGACTGTGGACGTGAATGGTGAGATTGCCTGCCGGGTGGATCAAGTCTTGCAAATCCTGCCGTGGTCTGAAGGTAAATTACTGACTTGCTCCGGAGGGAAGCAGGCAGGCCTGGTTGTCAGTCGTGAACAAGCCATCCCGACTTTTTGTCTCAGTTCGGTGTTAGGGGTGCCGCAGTCACCCGTCAGCAACACCGCCAGCATTCTGGTGGTGCAAACAGAGTACGGCATTGTTGGTTTTTCAGTACCCAGGCTGATTACCATCGACAATGGCCGCCCTATCCCTCAGGCAGAATCATCATCTACTACGGACGAAAATGCATGGGTAGCGGATGCTGCATCAGGCCATGTCTCACTGCAAACAGCCCATGGACCTCGTTTACTCACCTTGCTTGATTTGCAAAAACTAGGGCAATACTGCCTGAGCCAATAAAAATCAGGTCTGCATGGCGGGTACTAGCGCGATACTCCGGGGCCACCTTAATGTGCTGACGGTCCTTGCCACCATTCAAGCAGGCACACTCCAAAGTACACGTAGAAATCAGCTGCTTTGTGCTGTTTTTTCCAGACAGCGCAACGCTTCCTCAGCCAACTCCCATTGGTCAGCCAGCAAGAATAACTCTATCGCACTGATCTTTCCTTGCCGGAAAGCCAGATGTCCACTCTCCATGGCTGCAAATGCTTTGCGTTCCAGAATGGCCGCTTCCTGGACATGCAAATCATCAGGTATCGGCATCAAGCATCTCCTTGGTTGAAAAGGAAGAAAAGTAAACCGACCATGGCTTACTTGAACTTGAGAGTTGATACAAGCATACCGATACCATTGAAATGAAAAATACGCAAAATGGATTATTTGCGCAAAAAATCAATGAAAATGATTTTTGTGGACTACATTTTCTGCATCTGACTGAACACCGTTATCAGCATTAGTCCAAGGTTCGATGAACTCAACTTGTTTTACATTGAGTGAATTACAAATCTGTAAGAATCACGCAATCAAATAGTGAGAAATTTGGTCAATCCTGGGGAAAGTAAGGCCAACTGTGCTCAATCGTCTACGCAAACATGTCGGTGTACATGCCTGTGGCTATGGCATCGCCTGTGGTGTGCTGGCAAGTCTGCTGGGCCTGTTCACGATAGCATTTGTGTTGGCGCTCGTTGAAAGCAACACACTTGCCAAGTCACATCAGCGACTGGAGCGCGCCATTTCCAGTGTGACCGATGAGGAAGAATTTCTCTTACACCATCTGAACAAGCACCTGCGTCCTGATTGCAGCGATGCTGCACTTGCTCAAGCACGCCAGCTGGTTTTTGCCACCCGCTTCGTTCGTGACATCGGATTTGTAGACCATCAGAATCGGCGAATATGCTCGGCTGTCGCTGGTATTTTACCGGAGCCGGCCCCTCTGGAGTTACCGACCCTGCGGGAAATCCGGAATGGGGTGGATCAGTCCATCTGGTTCAATTTCCCACTCGCAATGGGTCCGAACCATTACAAAGCCTTGATCATGCAGCAGGGACAATTTTTTGTGGTGGTTAATCAGCAGAGCTTTTCAAGCTTGATCAGGGATGTAGACGTACTTGGTTTACAACTAGCGGATGCACTACCCAGCAGGGTCTATCAGAGTGACAGAATCACCCCGTTCTGGAGCACTTACTTTGATGAACAGACAGCACTGAAACGGCCAAAGCAGGGATTCGACTGGACCATCATGAGCTTGGTCCGTACCGATTACATTCCGGGCACACCGTGGGTCATTCAGTCCTACTTGTCAGGCCAGGACATTTTACTGCGCCAAGAGCCGATGTTTGTGCTCTTGCTGGTGACCATCATGTTCTCCGGCTTATTGATTACCGCTTTTGTCACCCCTGTTCTGGCACGCCAAAAAAGCATTGGTGCCCGGCTACGCAATTTGCTGAAGGAAGGCGGAATACAGTGCTACTACCAGCCTATCGTTGATCTCAAATCCAGGCATTGGATTGGCTGCGAGGTGTTGATGCGCATTCGTGATGGTGACTGCATCGTTGCCCCACAAGAAGCACTACCGGAAATCGTCAGACAGGGACTGGAATGGGAGCTGGACACCTATATGCTTCAGCACGCCATGGCAGAGTTGGCACAGAGTATGCCCATCACAAATGGCTTCAAGGTTGCGGTCAATCTGATGCCCAAAAACATCTCATTTCATGCATTGGCCAACTTCCTGAGTCCGTTACTGAGAGCACTAGACAGACCAGACTTGCAACTGGGTCTGGAAATCGTGGAACACAGCTACGATGACACGGTAATCCATGAAATCGCTGCCTTACGCAAGGCAGGCTTTGCCATTTCAGTAGATGACTTCGGGACAGGCTATTCGAATCTGGGCAGAGTTAAACATCTGGCACCTGATGTCCTTAAAATCGACCGGACTTTCGTGCATGAAATGGAAGATCACGTGTTACGTTCCAGCCTGATACCGGAAATCGTGAGTATTGGTCGGGCAGTCGGTTCGCAGTTGGTTGCGGAGGGAATTGAAAACGAACTGCAAGCAGAGCAATTGCAGCAGTTGGGAGTCGACTACGGGCAAGGTTACTTGTTTGCCAAGCCATTACCGCTGCAAGCATTTGTAAAAGCATACATGGCACAAAACACCTTGCTGCAAGACTCAACACATACGTAATGATTGCAATGTCCGCCATACGTGTCGGGCACACTCCAGCCACACCAGAACACCGGGCGGAGTTTGAGTTTGCCGGCTATAACCGCGCGCCCAATTAGGCAGGTCAAGCCAGTTTGCTTTCACTCACAGTCACTTGTCAGTCAACATCCAATACGCCGGTAAAAAAAATGCTCCACCTTGCGTATGGAGCAAATTTACAACAGGAAGAGAGACAACTTGCAGAACGGCAAGCCCTTTTCGGGCTTGGCAAATTTTGACATGAAATTATGTCTTTATCGTGACTGCCACCACGATGCTTCATACTCAGTGATGAATTGCGCGTCACTGGGCACCACCCCTGCTTCAGATCAAGCCATAAGCAAAAACAAAGAAAAAAAGAAATTGAATGGCATATAATTGCAAAGTTTGAAAACGTATACACGCTGCAGCCTGGAGGTAGCATCATGAATGCCGCAAAGAAAATTCGCCGTCTGATTGATAGTGGAGAAAACCCAGAACAGGTACAGGTTCTCAAGCAGTTGGCTATCGCTTTGCAAATGAAAGAAAGCTTCAGTATCGACAAGTTGTATCAGATAGATCAGCGCTACTTTGATGTAGCCATGGACTTGCTAAAGGAATGGCGCTTTGACCATCACATCGCATCCCGCAGTAAGCTGATTGATTTGCTGATTGTGGAGGCACTGCCCGCAGTTACACCTGCAGAAACACAGACAGCATAATTTGCCCAGGTCGCAGACAGCTACAGGAGACACAATGTTCACCGATACAGTGGTCTATCTGGGCAAAACGATCCGTATTTTTGCCATCCACCATGCGGGCGACAACAAATGGGAAGGTTGGTCAGGCATCAGCTTTACTGATGACGAGCGTTTTCTCGCTATCTATTCAGGTCTGATGGATCTGCAAGAGAGTAAAGAAGATGCAATAACAGTAGCTCTTCATGCTGCCATGGCATGGTGTGATGCTGTTGATATGGGCCTGATCCCCTCTCGACATCCAGCCCATCAAACCGAACAAAATACAGTTTGAGTCCCGATAACCATCCAGTCCGGTGCGAATGCAAGATGGTTTGTTCATTCTTGCAACGTGACACCTGGCGAACGGTATGGTGGCTGCTCGCCCGCAAAGTATATCTGCCGGCCGAATTCAACCAGCATGGCAAGCTCGTACTCATCAAGACTGTTAGCCAGCGCGGACACCAGCTTGGCGTATTCGATGGGAAGCTGAATCCAGCCCAAACCTGGCCCAGAAGGTGGTCGAGTCATCATTTCAAGCACTTCACTGGTATTCATCCTACCCTCCGGCGCTGACGGAAGCTGATGGCGATGAAAATACTACCATTTTCGGGAAAAAATCAATCGCGTTGACTGGTAGGGCATGTCTTGAGCATTGGCATGCATAATCAAGAAGCAACAAGGGTAGTTTTCGGAGAGTAAAGAGTTCCTGGATAGCACTTGAAGTTATGAAATTTTGCCATCCGCAGAAGGACGAGGAGCTCAGAACCCAGTGGTCAGAATACGGTGTGCAATTGATGAAGCAGGAACAGTGCAGGCGTTAGAAAGTCATGATTTTTTGCTCCCAGTGACAAAAGAAGCGCAAATCGTGCCAAAAACCCTGCAAATCGACGGTGACAATAAAAGTGCAAACGAGTGCCAAAACGGCCGCAAAGTTACAGTCTGAATCCAACTTATCGGCCGACTTCGTCCAATAGCGGCCTAGAACAGCAAGCATCAAGTGGCCCACCCAATGGCCCACCGTTTTTCGGTTAAAACAAAAAAGCCCTGAATAATCAGGGCTTTAATGTAGATGTTTGGCGGAGAGGGGGGGATTCGAACCCCCGTTAGGGTATTACCCTAAACACGCTTTCCAGGCGTGCGACTTAAACCACTCATCCACCTCTCCAGATGGCTGCTGAGGCTGTATTTACTGCGTTTCGGCCTCAGAGGCTGCGCAGTATATAAGCCCTTAAGCAGCTGTGCAAGGCTTTTTGTAAGCGTCATGCAAAAAAAGCGTGGTGTGATAATCGTGGATGGCGGCGCGCTCGCGTGCCAGCCAGTCGGCAATGGCACGGCGAAATTGCGGGTGGGCAATCCAGTGAGCCGAGTGGGTAATGACCGGGGTAAAACCACGGGCCAGTTTGTGCTCGCCTTGCGCGCCGCCTTCGAAACATTGCAGCCCATGCTGGATGGCGTATTCGATTCCACAGTAATAGCACAGCTCGAAATGCAGACAGTCGACGCTTTCCAGCGCACCCCAGTAACGGCCATAGAGCGTGCCGCCGTCTTGCAGGCACCAGCTGGCGGCAATTGGCTGATTTCCCCTGCTGGCGATGAACAGAACGCAGTGGCTGGGCAGTAAACGCCCTGTCATGCGGAAAAAATCCAGGTTGAGGTAGGGCGGTGAGCGGTGTTCCAGATAGGTCTGGCGGTAGCAGCGTTCGAAGAACTGCCAGTGCTGATCGGTAATTTCTGCACCGCGTAGTACTTGTATGCTGATGCCGGCATCACGCACCTTGCGCCGCTCCTGGCGGATTTTCTTGCGCTTGCTTTGCGACAGTGCCGCCAGAAAAGCATCGAAATCGGCATAACCCTGGTTTTGCCAGTGAAACTGCACACCGTGGCGAACCAGCCAGCCGGCCTGCTGCAACAGCGCCAGCTCTTCTGCCGCAGGAAACAGCACATGGGCAGAGGACAGTTGATAGTCCGCCACCACTTGTTGCAAGCCGTCGATCAGCGCCTGCCGGGCTTCGCCCTGCCCCAGCAGGCGCGCGCCGGTTACCGGGGTGAAAGGTGAGGCCAACAGCAGCTTGGGGTAGTAATCCAGCCCGGCGCGTTGCCAGGCTTCGGCCCAGGCCCAGTCAAACACATATTCGCCCCGCGAATGGCTTTTGAGCCAGGCCGGTGCCAGGCCTTGCAGCTGGCCGTGCTGCTCGCTCCAGATGGGCAAGGGCTGCCAGCCGGTGGCCGCGGTAGCACAGCCACTGTCATGCAGCGCGGTCAACCATTGCCGCTGCATGAAGAGGCCGGCATTTGCGGCAAGGCGGTCCCATTCTGCCGCATCCAGGGCATTGAGTTGATCGGCCAGTTGCAGATTCACGTGGTTTCCTTTCGGGCAAGTGCGCATTCTTGGGGTAAAATCGACACTATCCAAACCCATGGTTGTGTTCAACATGCGTATTGCGCTCGCTCAGTTCAACCCCGTTGTTGGCGATATCGCCGGCAATACCCGAAAAATTCTCGATCTGGCCCAGGCTGCCATCGCCCAGGGGGCGGATGTGCTGGTGACGCCGGAGCTGGCGCTCACCGGCTACAGCCCGGAAGACCTGCTGCTGCGTGACAGCTTCTATCAGGCCTGTTCGGCCGCCATGGACCAGTTGCTGGAGCTGGATGGCATTACGCTGGTGATTGGCCATCCGGTCAAGCTGGGTCATGAACGTTTCAACGCGGCCACCGTGCTGCGCGACGGCAACCGCCTTGGCCAGTATCACAAGATGTTGCTGCCCAATAACGAAGTGTTTGACGAGTGCCGCTACTTTACTCCGGGTGCCACGCCACTGGTGTTCCAGCAGGGCGAACACAAGGTGGGTGTGCTGATTTGCGAGGATGTGTGGTCGGTAGACCCAGCCGCCGAAGCCGCCGACGCCGGGGCGGATGTGGTGGTGGTGCTCAATGCCTCGCCTTTCCATCGCAACAAGATTGAAACCCGGCACGAAGTGCTGCGCTACCGTAGCGAAGAAACCGGCCTGCCGTTTGCCTATGTCAATCTGGTGGGTGGTCAGGACGAGCTGGTATTTGATGGCGCATCCTTTGCCGTCAACAAGGCGGGTGAAGTGGTTGCCCAGGCTGCCGCCTATGACGATGAATTGCTGCTGGTGGATTTTGCCGATGGCGACCTGCAAAGCGCTCCGGCCAAAGCCGCCCTGCCCGACCCGCTGGCAAGCGTATACCGCGCGCTGGTGGTGGGCGTGCGCGACTACATCAGCAAAAACGGCTTCCCCGGCGTGTTGCTGGGCCTGTCCGGCGGCATCGACTCGGCCCTGACACTGGCCATTGCCGTGGATGCGCTGGGCGCAGACAAGGTGCATGCGGTGATGATGCCGTCGCGCTATACCGCCGATATTTCCGTCATTGATTCGCGCGACATGATTGGCCGCGTGGGCGTGAAGTATGACGAAATTGAAATCTGGCCCATGTACGAAAGCTTCATGAATGCGCTGGCCGCCAATTTCAACGGCCTGGCGGAAGACACCACCGAAGAAAACCTGCAGGCGCGCATTCGCGGCACCTTGCTGATGGCACTGTCCAACAAAACCGGCAAGCTGGTGCTGACCACCGGCAACAAATCTGAAATGACCACCGGCTACTGCACGCTGTACGGTGACATGGCCGGCGGCTTTGCCGTGCTGAAGGATGTGGCCAAGACCCTGGTGTTTGCCCTGTGTCGCTGGCGCAATACCCAGGGTGAAATCATTCCGGAGCGCATCATCACTCGCCCGCCTTCTGCCGAGCTGCGCCCGGATCAGAAAGACCAGGACAGCCTGCCGCCTTACGACGTGCTGGATGCCATCATGGCGCGCTATGTGGAAGAAAACCTGTCTGCCGAGCAAATCATCGCCGACGGGTTTGCCGAAGCCGATGTACGCAAGGTGGTGCGCCTGCTGAAAATCAACGAGTACAAACGCCGCCAGGCTCCGGTGGGCCCGCGTGTCACCCAGCGTGGTTTTGGCAAGGACTGGCGCTACCCCATCACCAACAAGTTCAGTTGATGACTAACGGGCGGCAATGGCATGCTGCCCGCTCCCCTGCAAACATAACAAATGACTCCGGGATAAACATGAACCTTCGCCCTGCACTCGCCGCTCTTCCCCTTGCCGCCTTGTTGCTTACCGGTTGTGCCAGCCCGCTGGCCGGCAAACCGGCAGACCTCGCCACTCGCCAGATATTGCGCCAGAACCTGCAAAACGCCAGTTACAACTTCAGCGGCGAGCTGGGCTTTACCTCGCTGCACGGCAGCAGCGCCGATGATGCCAAGCCGCAGCTGTCCTACACCATCAACCAGATAGCGCGTTCCACCAAGGTGGCCATCAATGGCGCGCTGGACCAGACCAGCAAGCGGATGGAACTGATTCCATCCTTCCGCTTTGAACGGCGCAATCTGCAAGCCAGCCTCAGCCTGCCGCTGGAATTGAACCTGCAGGATTTCTCGCTACTGGTGGACCCATCCGCCTTCGACCTCTTTGTGCCCGAGCTGTATAGCGAGCAAACACGTTTTGTCCGCTTCAAGCTGCCCGGCGACATCGCCGCCAGAATTCCGCTGGATGCCATGATAAAAGCCCTGCCCGGCCTGGTGGATGAAGGTTACGGCACGGTGGACAAGCAGGTATTTGCACTGGAGCCGCTGGATGACACCGCCCGCCAGCTGGGCGCCAGCTACCAGTTGCGCATTGCCATGAATCCGCTGCAGGAAAGCCAGGTGGTGGTGCATATCGTGGATGGCCTGGTCAAGGTGATCCAGCAGGAGGCCGAGCGCCAGGGCCGTCCGGAAGATGGCAAGCAGGCTGCCGCCGCCGCGCAATTGGTTCGCGCACTGACGCAGCGTTCGGCTGCCGACTTGCAAGCCACCCGCACTGTGTCGCACCTGTATGCCAACCGTCAGGGCCAGTTGCTGGGGATAAACCAGGAAATCACGCTGGACACCCCGCAGCTGCGCGGCCTGGCCTATCTCCACATGCGCTACAGCAATCACGGCAAGCCGGTGTTTGCCTACCAGCCAGCAGCGTCAGACATCATCGACTACGACAAGCTGCCCAAGCCGCAATGGCTGCAGGACCTGACCAAGTAATCGTCCCCAACACTCCTTAACAGCATGACCCGAACCGCCGCCCCCACTTGCTGTCACACTTTGCTGCCCAGCAAGGAGTGCATGACAGGGGCGGCGTTTGCCATCCGGCAGTTGCCGGCACTGTCATGACAGTCACCTGCAATTGCCCCAAGGACTCCAGATGAAAAAATTTGCCCTGGCCATGCTGGCCACCGTGCTGACCTTGCCGGTACAGGCTGCCGCCATTGCCCAGCTCAAGGCCTTTGTCAATGACACCAAAACCCTGTCCGCCAGCTTTACCCAGGTGGTCAGCGCCAAGAACAAGAAAGAAGAAGTCTCCGGTCAGCTGGAAATCTCCCGTCCCGGCAAATTCCGCTGGAGTTACAACAAGCCGTACGAACAGCTGATTGTCGGTGATGGCAAGACACTGTGGATTTACGACAAGGACCTGGCCCAGGTCACCCGCAAGAACCTGGACGGCGCACTGGGCAGCAGCCCGGCCGCACTGCTGGCCGGCAACAATGCAATCGAACGCGACTACATCCTGAAAGAAGCGGGTAAACAGGGGGATGTGGAGTGGCTGAGCGCCAGCCCGAAAAAACAGGACAACACCTTCAACGCCATCCGCATGGGCTTTAGCAACAAGATGCTGGTGGAAATGGAGCTGACCGACAGTTTTGGCAATAACACCCGCATCCGCTTTGCCAATCAGCAGAAAAACCCTGCCCTGGCAGCCAGCCATTTCAGCTTCACCCCGCCCAAGGGGGCTGACGTGGTCAGCGGCGACTGAACAGCCGCCAACTGACATGTAGCGGCCGGCTCAGGGTGACGGTTTCCAGCCGGACTGCTGCAAGAAACGGTCAACCTGGCGGGTATAGTCGCCAGTCACGCCCAGCTGCTGGTTGATCTGCGCGTGGCTCAGGTCCTGCGGCAATATCTGCACCACCACCCCGGCCTGCCTGCCTTTGTCCGCCAGGCCATATGCCTGCTTGCAGGACGGGGCCCGCTGCATGGAACACACGGCCAATAGTGGCGGTGTGCCCGCGCCCAGCAAACGGGTGGGCGACAACCGGTCCCAACGCGCGGCATCGCTACCAAAAGCCTTGTCATACAAGGGGAAATGCGGGCCGCGCATGATGCCCGCTACCTCCAGCGCTGCACTGTCCAGCAGCACGCTGGCCACCCAGGGCTGCACGCCATGGCGCTGGCGCAGCACGGTATCGGTACTCAGCAAGCCGACCAGATGCGCGCCAGCCGAGTGGCCCATCAATACCAGCTGCCGTCTGTCTGCCCCCCATTCGGTGGCATGCGCCTGCACCCAGGCCACCGCGCGGGCCACATCATCCGCCTGCTCTTCCACCGCAGCCTGCGGCAGCAGGCGATAATCCAGCGACACCAGCACCACCCCGGCAGGCAGCCAGTGCACCAGCTTGTTATCCACCACATTAGCCGCCTGCTTGCTGCCCAAGCGCCAGGCCCCGCCATGCACCATTACCAATAATGGCCGGCCCGGCCCTTCGCCTGCAGGCAGATAGACATCCAGTCGCTGCCGCACATCAGGGCCATACGCCAGATCAGCCAGCTTTCGTGCACCAGCAGGCAAACGGCCACTGCTGGCAACATCCTCCTCCACCAGAGCATCGTGACTGGCCGCCCGCTGCTGCAGCCAGTTCTGCAGGGGGCCAGCCTGCACCGGCAATGCCAGCAGCAGCCATAAACAGAGTACAACCGGCTTCATTCCGCACCTCCTCAATTCCAGCTCACGGTGCCTGCGGCAGGCAGAACACAGCTGATATACTAGCAGCCTGTTTCTTTTGCCGTGTTAGCCGCCATGAATGATCTGTTTGCCCAGGAAGCCAAAAAACCGCTGGCCGAGGCGCTGCGCCCCGCCGCGCTGGATGAGGTGATTGGCCAGCAGCACCTCATCGGCCCCGGCAAGCCGCTACGGCTGGCAGTGGAGTCCGGCACCCTGCACTCGATGATTCTGTGGGGCCCGCCCGGCGTGGGCAAAACCACGCTGGCGCGCATTCTGGCCGGCAGTTTCGATGCCGAGTTCATTCCGCTCTCTGCCGTGTTTTCCGGGGTGAAAGACATTCGCGATGCAGTGGAACAGGCACACGCCGCGCTGCAACGCTCTGGCCGCCACACCATCCTGTTTGTCGATGAAGTCCACCGCTTCAACAAAAGCCAGCAGGACGCGTTTTTGCCTTTTGTCGAATCCGGCTTGCTCACCTTTATTGGCGCCACCACGGAAAACCCGTCGTTCGAAGTGAACTCCGCCCTGCTGTCACGGGCGCAGGTGTATGTGCTGAACAGCCTGGGGGAAGACGAGCTGGTGCTGTTGTTCCAACGTGCACGCGACAAGGGCGCGCTGGACGGGCTGGAATTCGACGAGCAGGCCATCGCCGCCCTCACCGGCTATGCCGATGGCGATGCACGGCGCTTTCTTAACCTGCTGGAACAAACCCGCACCGCCGCGCTGGCGCGCAAAACCGCTCAGGTCACCCAGGACTTTCTGGCCGAAGTACTCAGCGTCAACGCCCGCCGCTTCGACAAGGGCGGCGACGCCTTCTACGACCAGATTTCCGCCCTGCACAAATCGGTGCGCGGCTCCAACCCGGATGCCGCCCTGTACTGGCTCACCCGCATGCTGGATGGTGGCGCGGACCCGCGCTATCTGGCGCGCCGCCTGGTGCGCATGGCCTGGGAAGACATCGGCCTGGCCGACCCGCGCGCCATGCAGATTGCCAACGACGCCGCCGCCACCTACGAGCGACTGGGCAGCCCGGAAGGCGAACTGGCACTGGCGCAGGCTGCCATTTACCTGGCGGTGGCGGCAAAAAGCAATGCCGGCTACATGGCCTACAACCAGGCGCGCGCCTTCATCAAGCAGGACAAGAGCCGCCCGGTGCCGGTACACCTGCGCAATGCCCCTACCAAGCTGATGAAAGAGCTGGGCTATGGCCATGAATACCGCTATGCCCATGACGAACCGAATGCCTATGCCGCCGGCGAAAGCTATCTGCCGGACGACATGCCGGAACCTGGCTGGTATCAGCCGGTGCCGCGCGGGCTGGAAATCAAGATCGGGGAAAAACTGGCCCTGCTGAAAAAGTGGGATGAGGAAGCCGGCAAGAAGTAAGGCCGCTGCGACCGCGGGCTAGCCAACAGGACGTCGCCTGCCAGCATCTACAAGCCCGCCAGCATTGCTTATAATGCTGTTTTTGCCAGCAACAGGCAGGACAAAGCCCGCCTGTTACCGTTACACTTGCGTTTTACAGTATGAGTTGGTGCTGCCAGCCACAGGCAGACAGTGCAGCGCCACACAGCGGTTGTTTCCCCTCCGCATGCAGGATTCAGTAAGGGGCTGATGCTGTTGCACAGCCCGCTACCAGCAAGACACTTCAATACCATCAGGATTTTCCATGCTAGACATTCAATTGCTCCGTAACGATCTGGACGCTGTTGCTGCCCGCCTGGCCAGCCGTGGCTACACCCTGGACACCGCCGCTTTCACCGCAATGGAAGCCGACCGCAAATCCCTGCAAACCCGCATGCAGGAACTGCAATCGCGCCGCAATGCCACTTCCAAGCAAATTGGTGAAGCCAAGCGCAAGGGTGAGGATGTGTCTGCCATCATGGCCGAAGTGGCAAACCTGGGTGATGAACTGAAAGCAGCCGAAGCTGCCTTCGAAGCGGTGCAAGTCAAGCTGGATGCCCTGCTGATGAGCATTCCCAACCTGCCGAACGAATCCGTGCCGGTAGGCAAGGACGAGAACGACAATGTGGAAGTGCGCCGTGTTGGCGTGCCGCGCCAGTTCGACTTTGAAGTAAAAGACCATGTCGACATCGGCACCCCGCTGGGCCTGGATTTCGACACCGGTGCCAAGCTGTCCGGTGCCCGCTTCACCGTGCTGAAGGGCGACATTGCCCGCCTGCATCGCGCGCTGGCGCAGTTCATGCTCAACACCCACACCGGCGAGCATGGCTATACCGAGCACTACACCCCGTATATCGTCAATGACAGTGCCCTGCTTGGCACCGGCCAGTTGCCGAAGTTTGCCGAAGACATGTTCAAGGTGACCAAGGGCGGTGAAGAAGGCACGGTGGATCAGTATCTGATTTCCACCTCGGAAATCACCCTCACCAACACCGTGAGCAACAGCATCCTGAAAATGGAAGAGCTGCCGCTGAAGCTGACCGCTCACTCCCCCTGCTTCCGCTCCGAAGCCGGCAGCTATGGCCGTGATACCCGCGGCATGATCCGCCAGCACCAGTTCGACAAGGTGGAAATGGTGCGTATCGAGCATCCGGACCACTCCTATGCTGCGCTGGAAGAAATGGTCGGCCATGCCGAGAACATCCTGAAGGCACTGGAACTGCCCTACCGCGTGATCACCCTGTGCACTGGCGACATGGGTTTTGGCGCTGCCAAAACCTACGATCTGGAAGTATGGCTGCCGGCACAGAACACTTACCGCGAAATTTCCAGCTGCTCCAACTGTGAAGCCTTCCAGTCGCGCCGCATGCTGGCCCGCTTCAAGGACGAAAACGGCAAGAACCAGCTGGTGCACACCCTGAACGGTTCTGGCCTGGCTGTAGGCCGCACCCTGGTGGCGGTACTGGAAAACTACCAGAACGCCGATGGCAGCGTGACTATTCCGGCCGTGCTGCGTCCGTACATGGGCGGCAAGGAAAAAATCGGCGGCTGACACTAGCCGGGTCTGCCATACAAAAAGCCACGACATGTCGTGGCTTTTTTGTTTGGTGAAGCAAGTCTGCTTGACGAGCCTGGGCTGAAGTCAGGCAATTATTACTGGCGGTATTTTTCCAGCAAGGCTTTAGCAATGGCCTCGGTTTGCGCATCGGCATTGCCGCTGTAGTCTGCCGGACGAAAGTGCATCTGGAATGCACTGATGGTTTTGCGGGTGTCTTCATCCAGCTCACCAGTTTGCGGAATCTGGTCATAGCCATAGCGTTTCAGGCTTTTCTGCACTTCCAGCACCACGGCTGCCTGCTTGGGCGCGCGTCCTGCAAGATGTTTTTCCACCGTTTGCGGGTCCGGCCAGGCGCCGATTCCCATACCGGCCAATTGCTCCCACGGAAACAAAGGGCCAGGGTCAGACTTGCGCAAGGGTGCCACGTCACTGTGACCCAGCACGTTGTAGGGCTGGATCTGGTTCCGGGCAATCACATCCTTGAGCAGGATAGACACGGCCTTGATCTGCTGAGGCGTATACGGATACCACTGACGCAGGCCAGAGGGTAATTCGGTGTAACCACGGTTAACCATTTCAACCCCGACTGAAGAAGCATTCAGCGCACTCCACCCGGCCCAGCTACTGACGCCAGCGTGCCAGGCACGCTTGCTTTCCGGTACCAGCTGCATGATGACGGGCATACCGCTGCGCCATTGGGGCCGTTCCGGTACGAGGTAATGCGTACTGACCTGCGGACCAGTCAGCATGGCCAGGGATTCCGCCTCATTCAGTGCCGTGTAGTGCATGATGACAAAACGGATGCGCTCGTCCTGGCCCTGGGCGGTAAAGCTGGTATTCAGGAAATAGTTACCTGCAACCTGTTCTAGTACCGGTCGGTTATCCGTGACTGCAGGCGGTTTGGGAAGTGAGTTGTAGCTGCAGCCTGGCAAGGCTGCCAGACTGCTGCTCAAGGCAAGTGTTTTGTACAGATACACTCGTGATAGATAATGTTTTTTAGTGTCCATGGGAATCATCTGGCGAAGGTTTAATTTAATACATCAATCGAAATAAACAAATCGATTGATTGCAATTATCAACAATCGCGCAGACACCGGATACTGGCCAAATTTGCAGGAACTTTCCTCAACAAAAGACGAAATATCAGCAAATACTGCATGAAAGATCAGTTGACACACCCCCATCACCAATATGCACATTGCAAATTCATGATTTGAATCGCAGGAACAGCATGCATTGCCACCGGAAATGAAAAAAGCCGGGATAATTCCCGGCTCTATATCTTGCCATCGCTGATGCGTCAATCTTGATCAGCCCAGCTGGGAACCCTCTTGCCCAGAAAAGCAGAAACACCCTCCAGTTGTTCTTCTTCACCAATCAGGGACAGCAAGGCCTCGCGTTCGCGTTGCAGGTGCTCTTCCAGCGTGGCACCGGTGCTGGCTTCAATCAGCTGGCGCGCGCGTGCCACCGCCTGAGGTGCCTGATTCGCTACCTTGCCCGCCAGGCTTACTGCCATGATCTTGGCAAAACCCGGATCGACAATTTCTTCCACCAGGCCGATTTCGTAAGCCTTTTCCGCACTCAGGATTTCGCCTCCCAGCAGAATGCGCTTGGCCCAGGACACGCCCACCTTGTCGGCCAGCGTCTTGCTGCCGCCACCGGCCGGCAACAGGCCAACCCGGGCTTCCGGCAAACCCAGCCTGGCGCCGCGTTCCACCACCATGTAGTCACACATCAGCGCGCATTCCAGGCCGCCGCCCAGGGCATAACCGTTGATGGCGGCAACCGTAACGCCGGAATAATTGCGCAGAGCAGCAAACGCGGCGGCAAAGGCGTCCAGCATTTCGGCCACATCCTGCTTGCTGCCCTTGCTGAACAGATTCAGATCAGCGCCAGCACAGAAGAAAGCGTCTCCAGCCCCGGTGATCACCACTGCGCGCACCGAGCTGTCCGCTTGCAGCTCGGCCATCACGGCAGCCAGTTCATGCAGGCTGGCGATGGTCCACACATTGGCGGGAGGATTGTTGATCGTGATGATTGCAGACTGGCCCAGATGTTCGAGCGTCAAATACTTGGCCATGTAGTTTCCTCAGTTTCTTTGTGGGTCGTTACACATTGCAGCACCTGTCCGTTTGGCCTTTTTATTTGTGGCCTCCCCGATTACGGCAGGAAAGAATGAGCATTCTCAGGGCTTGGCCCGCCTTTTTCCAGCGCGAATAACCGTTTCCCCATACTTTTTTTCTAGCTGGCATTCCGCGTCAATGCCAAACAGAATTTGGCTTTTTTTTACTATTACATTGTCACAATTTGCTTAAAAATCAGGCAGGCCGAGCTAACAAGCCCTCTGGTAGAATAGGGATTTAAGCAACAGGTTGTCGCATGTTAGAAACGGGTTTCTGGGTGATTTTCCTGGCCGGCCTGCTGGGTGGCGGACATTGCATGGGGATGTGCGGTGGCATTGTGACGGCGCTGACCCTGAATCTGCCTTCCGGGCAGCAGCGCTGGAAAATCATGCTGTCGTACAACAGCGGGCGCTTGCTCAGTTATGTCAGCGCAGGCGTGTTGCTTGGTGGCCTGGCTGAAGCGGGCTTGAGCCTGATTGCCACCCGACCGGCACAAATGGCCTTGCTGGTACTGGCCAACCTGATGCTGATTGCCATGGGCCTGTATCTGGCCGGGCTCTCCAGCGCCATTACCACCCTGGAAAAAATCGGCCGTCCGGTTTGGAGCAAACTGCAACCCTTGCTCGCCCGCCTGCTGCCCATCCGCAGTGCCAAAACCGCCTTGCTGGCCGGCATGCTGTGGGGCTGGTTGCCATGCGGCCTGGTGTATAGCGCTTCGCTGTCAGCACTGGCCAGCGGCAAGGCCTTGCAAGGCGGCCTGCTGATGCTGGCATTCGGCCTGGGCACGCTGCCCAATTTGTTGCTGATGGGGGTGTTTGCCGACACGCTGCGCCAGTTCATCCAGCGCAAGCCGGTGCGTTTGCTGGCGGGCTTGCTGGTGGCAGGCATGGGGCTGACCCGTTTGCTGCTACTTGCAATGCAGGCATGAAAAAAGCCGCCCGGTGTGATCGGGGCGGCTTTCGGATTCCTGGCGCAGTTTAGCGGAAAGACTGCATGATGGTTTCCACATTGTGATGGAACAGCTTCAGATAACTGCTGGCCGGGCCATTGGGCTTGGACAGGGCATCGGCATACAGTTCGCCACCAATCTTGACCTTGGCTTCGCGGGTCAGTTGTTCCAGCAGGCGCTTGTCGGTCATGTTTTCCATGAACACCGCATTCACCTTTTCCTGACGGACCTGTTTCACCAACTGCGCCACGCCCTTGGCCGATGCTTCTGACTCGGTGCTGACGCCCTGGATGGCCAGCATCTTGATGCCATAACGCTCGCCAAAGTAGCCAAAGGCATCGTGCGAAGTCAGCATCTTGCGCTTGGCCTGCGGCACGGCGGCAAACTGCCTGGCCGCCCAGTCGTCCTCCTGCTTCACCCGGGCTGAAAAATCGGCAGCACGGCGGTTGTATTCGTCCTTGCCTTGCGGGTCGGCCTTGATCAGCGCGGCAGTGATATTGCGGATGTATACCTGCACCCGCTGCGGGTCGTGCCAGGCATGCGGGTCCACCACATCGTGGCCATGCGCTTCGCCCTCTTCTGCCGGGGCCATGCGGGTCTTGATTCCCTTGCCGGCTTCCACCATCACCCCCTTGTAGGCAGATGCCTTGGTCAGTCGACCCATCCAGCCTTCCAGCCCCAGCCCGTTGGTAACAAACACGCGGGACGCCGATAACGCTTTCACATCAGCCGGAGAGGGTTGGAACACATGGGCATCCTGATCCGGCCCTACCAGCGAAACCACGTCCACCCGCTCACCGCCGATTTCGCGGGTCATGTCAGCCACGATGCTGAAACTGGCCACCACTGGCAATTTTGCTGCCATGGCTGCCATGGGCAAACCCAGCAACAACAGACTCAACAGACTTTTTTTCACACCGAACTCCTCAGGATTCAAAATGCCGCGCGCGGATATAGCGCGGCAAGGCACCGCCCGCCGGAGCGAACAGCAAGGAAAAGAGGTAGAACAAGCCAGCCACCAGAATGATGGCGGGGCCGGAGGGCAACTCGAAGTGATAGGACAGCAACAGACCGGCCAGACCACTGCCAAACGCCACGCTCACTGCCATCACCAGCATGCCTTCCACCGTTTCCGACCACAGCCGGGCGGTAATGGCGGGCAGCATCATCAGGCCCACCGCCATCAGCGTACCCAGTGCCTGAAAGCCGGATACCAGGTTCAGCACCACCAGCATCAGGAAGGCCATGTGCCACAGGCCACCGCGCGCGCCTACCGAGCGCAGGAACACCGGGTCCAGGCTTTCCAGCAACATCGGGCGATAGATAAAGGCCAGGGTGATCAGGGTGACCGAAGCAACACCACCCACCAGATACAAGGCAGCGTCGTCCACCGCCAGCACCGAACCGAACAGGATGTGCATCAGGTCCACATTGCTACCGCTCTTGGACACCAGCAGCACGCCGATGGCCAGTGACAACAGGTAGAACGCCGCAAAGCTGGCGTCTTCCTTGATACCGGCAAAGCGCGTGGCAAGGCCCGCCAGCACCGCCACCAGTACACCGGCAACAAAGCCACCCAGACTCATGGCCGGCAGGCTGAGGCCGGCCAGCATGAAGCCGACGGCAGCGCCAGGCAGCACGGCATGGCTCATGGCATCACCCATCAGGCTCATGCGGCGCATCACCAGGAACAGGCCGATGGGGCCGCTGCCCAGCGACAGGGCCAGGCAACCAGCCAGCGCCCGGCGCATGAAGGCAAAGTCGACAAAAGGCGCGATCAGTACATCGTAAAGGTGTTGCATCAGGCATTGACTCCATCGACCTGACACACCGCGGCACGGTCCTGCCAGTGGGCGGCCGTATCCACCGCCCGTTTCAGATTGGCATCGGTCAGTACCTGCTCGGTACGCCCCCAGGCCACCACTTCACGCGCCAAGAGCAGCGTATGCGGGAAATAGGCACGTACCTGCTCGTAGTCGTGCAGGACCGCAATGATAGTGCGGCCTTCTTCCTTCCAGCGCCGCACCAGTTCCAGCAGGTCGAAGGTGGTTTTGGCATCCATGGCGGTGAATGGCTCGTCCAGCAGGATCAGCCGCGCATCCTGCAGCAGGATGCGGGCGAACAGTACGCGCTGGAATTGCCCGCTGGACAGTGCCGAAATGGAACGGGTGGCAAAGTCGGCCAGGCCCACTTGTTCCAGTGCATCCATGGCCTGGCCAAGGCCGGCACGCCCTACCCGGCCAAACGGCCCGGTACGGTGCCACAGGCCGGTGGCCACCAGGTCGAGCACGCTGACCGGCAAGGAGCGGTCGATTTCCGACTGTTGCGGCAGGTAGGCAATGTCCTGACGGACAAAGCCATCCAGCCGGGCATGGCCGGAATCGGGCTTGAGCGCGCCGATCATGGCTTTGAGCAAGGTGCTTTTACCCGCGCCATTGGGGCCGAAGATGGCCGTGGCATCGCCCGTGACAAAGCTGCCCGATACATGATGCACGGCCGGATGGCGCTGGTAAGACACCGTCAGATTATCCAGTGCGACCTTCATGCCACCTCCTGCAATGCCCACAGCACCACCGCCCACAACACGGCCAGTACCAGCGCCACCAGTGCCAGCCGCTGCCAGGCCGACATGGCCAGCAGGCTGATGGGCGGACGCAGGTTGGCGGCGGTCAGGTGTTGATGCGGGACGGCACCATGTTGATGACCATGGGCATGCTCATGTTGATGCGCATGGTCATCGGGTGAAGAATGTTGATGTTTCATCTGTTGATTTACTCGAAGCAGGCTTGCAGCGCGGCCTCGACCGCAGCGTTATCCATTGCCGGGGCGATCAGCTCGAAACGGCTGTCACGCCGCCAGGACACCTGGCTGGCTCTCCACTGCCCTTCGGCCCAGTTCAACCACACCCAGCTGTCCAGCACCTTGAACACGCCCTTGGCCCTGACCAGACCAGGCAGCAGCTGGGGCAAGGTGTCAAAGAAATCGGTGAGCTTTTCGCCACTGAAGGCCTGCTCTGGCGGGAAGGTCCAGCCGGCGGAATCCCAGCCATTGCCACTATCAGCCGGAATGGCAGGCCGGTAGCGCGGCTTGACGGTGACGGCGGCATCCAGCCATTGCACATCCACCAGGCCATCCCGCACCTCGGCAATCACCGATTTGGGTGGAAACAGCTTGCCCGCCTGAATGCGGAAGGCTTCCAGTGTTTCGGCATCTGCCATATCGATCTTGTTGGCCACCAACACGTCGGCAATGGCCACCTGGTCGCGGTACAGCGGCTGGCGCAAGTAGTCCGGGCTGACAAACTGGCGCGGGTCCACCAGCGTCAGCACCGCGCCAACTTCCAGCGCATCGCCCAAGGGCTTGGCACGCAGCTCGTCAATCACCCCTGCGGCATGGGCAAGGCCGCTGGCCTCGATCAGCAGGCGGTCGGGGCGCTCGCGCCGCAGCAGAGTGGCCACGGTGGCGGTCATTTGCGGACCGGCCACGCAGCACAGGCAGCCACCGGCGATTTCCGCCACCGGCAGGTCGTCGTTCATCAGAGCGGCACCGTCGATGCCCACTTCACCGAATTCATTGACAATGACCGCCCATTTTTCACTGGCCGGACGGGTAGCAATCAGATGGCGCAGGGCGGTGGTCTTGCCCACACCCAGAAAGCCGGTAAACAGATTGACAATGGTTTTTTTCATATGCGGCATGCCTTGCAAAGTCCGGTCAGCGTCAGGTTCTGGCGGCTCAGGGTGAAGTCGGCGGCGTCCGCCACATCGTGCAAGCCGGCCAGTGCCGCCATCACGTCGACTTCCTGCACCTTGCCGCAGGTTTCACATACAAGAATCATGCTTTCGTGCTGACACTCGAAATGGTCACAGACAACAAAACCGTTCAAGGCATCCACACGGTGCAACAGGCCCTGCTCCACCAGAAAGTCCAGCGCGCGGTATACCGTGGGCGGGGCGGCAACGCCGCGTTCCTTTTGCAAATCGGCCAGCACCTGATAAGCCTTCACCACGCCCTGATGGCGCAGCACCAGCTCCAGCACCTGGCGGCGCAGGGCAGTCAGCTTGCAGCCGCGGCGCTCGCAATGCGCTTCGGCGGCCTGTATGTAATCCGTGCGGTTCATTGACGACTCCTGTTGGCGAGGGCGAATGTTACTTTATAACATCAGTACCGCACAACCATTAACACTAACGAGTACTGCCTGTCATCCGTCCGTGTTAGCCTGCGTTATCCCCTGTAGCAGCTTGCAACCTTCAAAGGAGTTCACATGAAAAAAACCCTCATGCTCAGCCTTTGCGCCGTTCTGGCCAGCTCTGCCTTCGCCGCCACCGATCCGGTATCCGCCCGTCAGGACATTTTCAAGCAGTTCAAGAAAGACGCCGGTGCCATGGGCAAGATGGTGAAGAGCGATGCCATCAACAAGGACGAATTCAGCAAGCTGGCTGCCCATCTGGATGAAGTGGCCCAGCAACCGTGGCAGCACTTCCCGGCTGGCACCGCCAGTGGTCAAACCGCCAAAAAGACCGAAGCCAAGGCCGAAATCTGGAGCAAGCCTGCCGAATGGACCAAAACGACAGATGCCTTCAAGGCAGAGACCGCCAAGCTGAAACAAGTTGCGGCAGCGGGAGACACCGCCAGCATCAAGAACCAGTTCGCCGCAGTGCAGAAGACCTGCAAGGCCTGTCACGACGCCTTCCGTAAAGACTGATAGAATTTTCCACCTGTCGCAGGTGCGGCCGGGCCTTGCTCTCTGGCGCGCACCTGCAATCCACCTTGCCAACATCACCCCGACACAGAATCCATGAAACACACTGTTACTGCCCTGCTGCTGGCTGCCCTGGCCATTCCTGCCGCCATGGCCGACTCTCCGGCGGAAATCCGCACCCAGAGCTTCAAGAAAATCCTGCGTGCCTTCGAGCCGATGGGCATGGTGGTACGCGACCGCGACCCGTACAACAAGGCAAAATTCATTGCCATGGCCGACAGCCTGAAACAGGTTTCTGCCGAACCGTTCAATCATTTCCCGGCTAACAGCATTGATGGCAAGAGCCGCGCCAAGCCGGAAATCTGGAGCCAGCCGGCCAAGTTCCAGGCTGCGCGCGACACCTTCCTCAAAGCCGTCAACGACCTGGACAGCACCGCCCACAATGGGGACCTGGCCAGCATCAAGAAGAGCTACGGCGTGGTGGCACAAAGCTGCAAAGCCTGTCACGACAGTTTCCGTGGCCCGGAAAAATGAATCTGTCGCCAGCCACACGGCAGCAAAACAAAAAGCCCTGACATGTCAGGGCTTTTTCATTAATACAAGATCATGCTCACAAGCGGGTCAGTAGCAGATACACCCCGCCACCCGACAACAGCAGGCTCAGCAAGGCCAGTTGCCAGGCACGAAAATACGGTGCCGGGGTCTGGCCATCGGCCACCTGATAGCCGGTCAGCATGGCACGCACCAGGTTCTGCTTCTTGATCACACGGTAAGCCACAATGGCAGTAATGTGCAGACCTACCAGCAGCAGGATGAGGTTGAACAACAGCTTGTGAAAGCGGGTGACAGATTCGGACAGCTCGCCCGAAATCAGCCGGGCCAACGGGCCATCAAAAGTGTAGCTATCCACGTCGGTGGCAAACAGGCCGCTCCCCACCTGCACCAGCAATACCGCCAGCAAGGCCAGCACCATCAGTGCGCCCAGCGGGTTATGCCCGGGACGCGGCGTCCACTTGCCTTGCAGATAGGCGCGAATGGCCGCCGGGCCTTTGACAAACTGGCTGAAACGGGCGGTTTCGCTACCGATCACGCCCCAGATCAGCCGGAACAGCAACAGCACGGCAATCGCCTCGCCACTCCAGATGTGATATTGCAACCAGTTGCCGCCCTGCTCGCCGGTAAACCACATGCCACCAAACAGCACAACCAGGCTCCAGTGAAACAGGCGGGTTGGCCAATCCCATACCTTGATGCTCTTTTCCATGCGCAACCTCGTGCAGCAAACAGTGCAAAGCACGCAGTTTAACCAGCTGCCAACTTACTGCCTACTGCCAAGTGTTGAAGAACTGTTGCCGAAGCCAGCCGCATGGACAATGCCGGAAAAATGCCGGAATTGGATTCTGATCAGGCCGTTTTCGGGTAGTATTAGCCCTTTCGCCGTCCGTGATAGCGCAGCTTGCCCAAGCACGGCTGACCACAGACGGCCAACGCACTGACAGCCCGCTGCGGCTGTGTTTTCACGCATTGAGTTGGAGAAAGTAATGACCCAAGCTTCACTGATCAAGGATCTGGAGGCCCGCGGCCTGATCGCGCAAACCACAGACGCCGCCGCCTTGTCCGAACTGCTGGCCAAGGAACAGGTAACCCTGTATTGCGGATTCGACCCGACTGCTGACAGCCTGCACATCGGCAGCCTGGTTCCCATTCTGATGCTCAAACGCTTCCAGCTGGCGGGCCATCGCCCGATCGCCCTGGTAGGCGGTGCCACCGGCATGATCGGCGACCCCAGCTTCAAGGCCACCGAACGCAAGCTGAACACCCCGGATGTGATTGAAGGCTGGGTGGACAAAATCCGCGCCCAGGTTTCGCCCTTCCTGTCCTTCGAAGGCGATAACGCCGCCGTCATGGCCAATAATTACGACTGGTTTGGCGGCATGGGTGCACTGGAATTCCTGCGCGATATCGGCAAGCATTTCTCGGTCAACGCCATGATCAAGAAAGAAGCGGTGCAACAGCGTATCAACCGCGACGACCAGGGCATTTCCTACACCGAGTTCTCCTACAGCCTGCTGCAGGGTTATGACTTTTCCGAGCTGAACCGTCGTCTGGGCTGCAAGCTGCAAATCGGCGGTTCCGACCAGTGGGGCAATATTACCGCCGGTACCGACCTCACCCGTCGCCTGAACCAGCAACAGGTGTTCGGCCTGACCATGCCGCTGGTTACCAAGTCCGACGGCACCAAGTTCGGCAAAACCGAATCCGGCACCATCTGGCTGGATGCACGCAAGACTTCACCCTACGCCTTCTACCAGTTCTGGCTGGGCACCGCCGATGCCGACGTGTACAAGTTCCTGCGCTACTTCAGCTTCCTGTCGGTAGCGGAAATCGCCGCCATCGAAGAAGCCGACAAGGCCCGCGATGGCAAGCCGGAAGCCCAGCGCATCCTGGCCGAACAAGTGACCGAACTGGTACACGGCAAGGCTGCCCTGGCCGCTGCCCAGCGCATTACCCACAGCCTGTTCAGCAACGACCTGTCCAGCCTGACCGAAGACGACTTCGCCCAGCTGGCGCAGGACGGCCTGCCGCACTTCGTACTGAATGCAGCTGAGGACAGCCTGATCGACGCGGTGGCCAATGGCGGCCTGGCCAAGTCCAAGAGTGAGGCACGTACCTTCATCCAGAGCGGCGCGGTCAGCATCAACGGCAACAAGGCAGACAGCATCGAGCATCGTTTCACTGCCGATGACCGACTGTTCGGTCGCTTCAGCCTGCTCAAGCGCGGCAAGAAGAACTATGCACTGATCGAATGGCAGGCCTGATACCGGCCTGATGCCCGCTTTGTCGGGCAATGCCACGGCGGCCCGCTTCTGCACTTGCAGGCGGGCCGTTTTTTCATGTCATCACTGCAAGACTCGACGCCGTGACGGCCAAACCAATAGAATTTCGCCATCCTCCATTGTCCGCAGGGCTAGCTTCATGGAAAGAATCGGTTTTATCGGCCTGGGCCTGATGGGCCTGCCCATGTGCTGCAGGCTGCAGGCTGCCGGCTTCCCGCTCACCGTCTGGAACCGCTCGCCGGACAAGCTGGAACAGGCCCGCGCCGAGGGCATGTCAGCCTCAACATCGCTGGTGGAACTGGCGGGTGTCAGTGACATCATCATGCTGTGCATTGCCGATGCCGCTGCGGTGCAAAGCGTGGTGGCGCAATTACTCCCGCTCTTGCGCGCCGGTCAGCTCATCATTGACCTGTCCAGCATCGACCCCGACACCACCCGCCGCTGCGCCGAGCAAGTCAGTCAACTGGGTGCCAGCTGGGTGGATGCGCCGGTATCCGGCGGGGTAAGGGGTGCGGAACAAGGCACACTGGTGATCATGGCGGGCGGCAGCGAGGTGGACATCCAGCGCGCCAGCCTGCCCTTGCAAGCCTTGTCGCAGCGCATTACCCGCATGGGGGATGTCGGCAGCGGGCAGGTGACCAAAATCTGTAACCAGCTGATTGTGGCCGCCAATGCCATGCTGATTGCCGAAGCGGTGGCACTGGCCGAAAACAATGGCGTGGATGCCAGCCTGCTGGCACCGGCGCTGGCCGGTGGCTTTGCCGATTCGCTGCCGCTGCAAATCCTGGCCCCGCGCATGGCGGCGCGCCAGGCCGAGCCGGTGCAATGGAAAGTGGCCACCCTGCTGAAGGATCTGGATAACGCCGGTCAGTTATCAAAACAAAGCCAATCCGCCACGCCGCTGGCTGCGCTGGCCAGCCAGCTGATGCGCCTGCATGCGGCACAAGGCCATGCCCTGGCCGACCTCAGCAGCGTCATCAACCTGTACCAGGACCAGGAAACCAGACCATGTTGAAACTCTGTGCCAACCTCAGCATGCTGTTCAGCCACTTGCCATGGCCGGAACGCTTTGCCGCCGCCCGCGCTGCCGGTTTTACAGCAGTGGAAATCCAGTTTCCCTATGAACATACGGTGGAACAGCTACAAGACTGGCTAGGTCAGCATCAATTGCAGCTGGTACTGATCAACGCCCCGGCCGGGGACCTGATGCAAGGCGGTGCCGGGCTGGCCGGAAACCCCGGCAAGGAAGCGGAATTTGCCAGCGGCCTGCAGCAATGCCTGCATTACGCCACCCAACTGGGCGTGGAGGCGGTGAACATCCTGCCCGGACGGCTGGCCGAAGGCTGCAGCCGCACACAGGCCCTGGCCACACTGAGTGCCAATCTGCTGATGGCTGCTGATCTGCTTGGCCAGCATCACATCCGCTGCACCGTGGAGGCCATCAACCGCCACGACATGCCCGGTTTTCTGGTGAGTACCCTGGCCGAATTGCAGCAACTGCCCGCTCACCCCGATCTTTTCTGGCAAATCGACCTTTATCACATGGCCAGCATGGGCGAAGCACTGTCCCCCTTGCTGGCAACACACTGGCAACGCATCGGCCACTTGCAGTTTGCCGACTACCCCGGCCGTGGCGCGCCGGGCAGCGGTGCGCTGGACTTTGCCAGCTTGTTCAGTCAAATCAAGGCACTGCCTTATGCCTTCTGGAGTGGCGCAGAATACCGTGACAATAACGGCGACATGGGGTGGCTGGCCTCACTGCCAGGCCAGCAGGACGATGCTGCACTGCGGCACTAAAACTTGCAGCCGGCTGCAATTTTTGATTTTTTGCCACATCTCCTGACAGGGAATCAATCACTTAGCAGGCCATTTTGCAGAAAAGGCTTGCAAACGGCTATTTTTTACCGTAGAGTGCGAACCCTTCTGATTTCCAAATTCCACCGGCAGATTCAGCAGCAGCAATGCAGCAACTGCCGGCGTGATGCTTCATCGTCCCTGACCGATATTCCAGGCTTCGTCCACGTAGTGTCTCTTTTGACTGGACTGCTGTTCGCCGCTTGCACAGGTTGGTGCCGATGACCGACAGCCTCTGAACGAGGCTGCTAACCGCCACATCTCCTGGCCAAGCGACACCGGCTCTACTCCGGTTTGAAAGGACATTATGCATTTCTCCGACCTGGGCGTTGCCCCGACCATCCTGCGTGCACTCGAAGCTGCCGGTTACGATACCCCCACCGGCGTACAAGCCGAAGCCATTCCTGCTGCCATTGCTGGCCGCGACCTGCTGGTTTCCGCTCAAACCGGTAGCGGCAAGACCGCAGCCTTCCTGCTGCCGGCACTGACCAAGCTGTCCGAGCGCTCCACCGGCAAGGGCCAGGGCCCGCGCGTTCTGGTGCTGTGCCCGACCCGCGAACTGGCTCAACAGGTGGAAAAGAACGCCCTGGAATACGGCAAGGACCTGCGCTGGATGCGTACCGCCTGCCTGGTGGGCGGCGCCTCCTTCGGCTACCAGACCCGCGCCCTGTCCCGCCCGATCGACCTGATCGTGGCCACTCCGGGCCGTCTGATGGACCACATGCGCTCCGGCCGTGTTGACTTCTCCCGCCTGGAAATGCTGGTACTGGACGAAGCCGACCGCATGCTGGACATGGGCTTCATCGAAGACATCGAAACCATCGTCAAGGCCACTCCGGAAAGCCGTCAGACCGTACTGTTCTCCGCTACGCTGGATGGCACCGTTGGCCGCATGGCTGAAAAAATCACCCGCGAACCGCAGCGCATCGAAATTGCCCGTACCGAAACTTCGGGCGGCACCATCGAAGAACACCTGCTGTACGCGGACGACCTGAACCACAAGCATCGCCTGCTGGATCACATCCTGAAAGAATCCGGCTTTGACCAGTGCGTGATTTTCTCCGCCACCAAGGCTTACAGCGAAGAACTGGCCGACAAGCTGTCCGACCAGGGCTACTCCGCTGCCTGCCTGCATGGCGACATGCCGCAAAGCTGGCGTAACCGTACCCTGAACGACCTGCGTCGCGGTCGTATCAAGATTCTGGTGGCCACCGACGTTGCTGCGCGCGGTATCGACGTACCCACCATCACCCACGTGGTGAACTTCGACCTGCCGAAACAGGCTGAAGACTATGTGCACCGTATCGGTCGTACCGGCCGTGCTGGTCGTGACGGCACTGCCATCACCCTGGCGGAATCGAAAGAATTCCACAAGGTACGCCGCATCGAGCAATACCTGAAGCGTCAGATCACCGAAGGCGTGATCGAAGGCATGGAACCGACCCGTCGTCCGCCGAAAGGCCCGCGTCGCAATGGCAAGCCGGGTGGCTACGGTGCCCAGGGTCAACGTCGTGGTGGTAGCGGCAACGGTAACGGCTATGGCCGCGAACGTCGCGAAGGCGGCTATGGCCGTGGCACTGGCGGCAACGGTGGCGGCAGCTACGACCGTCGTGGCCCGCGCTCTGCCGGTCAGGGTCAGCGCAGCACCCAGCGTGCCGACTAAGCACCCAGTTGTTCAGTAATACAAGAAGGCGATCCACGGATCGCCTTTTTTGCGCCTTGCCGTCTCAGGCATGCACAAAATGCATGGCGACCCCGGCATAAACTCGCTTGTCAGCCTGCCATGCGCGCACCAGAATAGCTGCACACACAGCACTGGATAACGCATGACTACCCTGCTCACCATTCCCCAGCGTCTGGCCGCCTTGCGCCAGGCCATGCAACAACAGCATATTGCTGCCTGCCTGATTCCCTCTTCCGACCCGCATCTATCCGAATACCTGCCCGCCTACTGGCAGGCCCGGCAGTGGCTGTCCGGCTTTCACGGCTCGATGGGCACGCTGATTGTCACGCAGGATCAGGCCGGACTGTGGGCCGACAGCCGCTACTGGGAACAGGCCGCCAAAGAACTGGACGGCAGCGGCATCGCCCTGATGAAAATCCAGACTGCCGCCAGCAGCCAGCATCTGGACTGGCTGGCAGAAAACCTGCAAGCCGGACAAACCGTAGCAGTGGCAGGTGACGTACTGAGCCTGGCCGCAGCCAATGCGCTGCACAGCAGCCTGAGCGCACGTGGCATTGCCCTGCGCACCGAGCTGGATTTACCCGCCCAGATCTGGAGTGACCGCCCCTCTCTGCCGCAAGCCGCCATCTACCCGCACCCGGCACCATTTGCCAGCACCAGCCGCCAGGACAAGCTGGCCGCGGTACGGCTGGCCATGCAGCAGCACGGTGCGGATTTCCATTTCATTTCCACACTGGACGACATTGCCTGGCTGCTGAACCTGCGCGGCGCGGATGTCAATTACAACCCGGTATTCATCAGCCACTTGCTACTGGGCCCGGACAGCACCACCCTGTTTGTTGACGGCCACAAAGTGGATGCCAAACTACAGGCCGAACTGGCCGCCGATGGCGTGCAACTGGCCGATTACCACAGTGCCAAGGCCTCACTATCCGCCCTGCCCCTCAGTAGCACCATGCTGCTGGACCCGCGCCGCATCACGCTGGGTTTCCATCAGGCCATGCCACAAAGCATGCCGCGCGTGCAGGCCATCAACCCCAGCACCTTGCTGAAAGCCTGCAAGACAGCCGCCGAGGCAGAACACATCCGCCACACCATGGAGCAGGATGGCGCTGCGCTGTGCGAGTTCTTCGCCTGGTTCGAACAGGCAGTCAACCACGAAGCCATCACCGAACTGACCATCGACGCGCAGATTACCGCCGCCCGCACCCGCCGCCCCGGTTTTGTCTCGCCCAGCTTTGCCACCATTGCCGGCTTCAATGCCAACGGCGCCCTGCCGCACTACCGCGCCACGGAACAGGCCCATGCCAGCATTGCCGGTGACGGCCTGCTGCTGATCGACTCCGGCGGTCAGTATCATGGCGGCACCACCGACATCACCCGCGTGGTGGCGGTCGGTACGCCCAGCCCGGAACAAAAGCGCGACTTCACCCTTGTGCTCAAGGGCACACTCAATCTGTCGATGGCCCACTTCCCGCGTGGCACCCTGTCGCCGATGCTGGATGCACTGGCCCGCGCCCCGATGTGGCAACACGATATCGACTTCGGCCACGGCACCGGCCATGGCGTGGGTTATTTCCTCAATGTGCATGAAGGCCCGCAAACCATCTCGCGCAGCCTGCCGGATGCCAGCATGGCAATGCAGGAAGGCATGATCACTTCGGTGGAACCGGGCATCTATCGTCCCGGCCAGTGGGGGGTACGCATCGAGAACCTGGTATTGAATGTGCCAGCACAGAAAAACGGCTTTGGCGACTTCCTGCGCTTTGAAACACTGACGCTCTGCCCGATCGACACCCGCTGCATCGAGCACAGCCTGCTGTCCCGTCAGGAAGTGGACTGGCTGAATCACTACCACGCCGAGGTACAACGCCGTCTGCTGCCACTGGTGACAGGCGCTGCCCGTGACTGGCTGCTGCACGCCACCCAAGCCATCTGAGCAAGACAAACCACAATGAAAAACGCCCTGGAATCCAGGGCGTTTTTTTCATACCAAGCCAGACAGAATGGCTTACATCGCTTCCAGCACCTTGATACCCAGCAGGTCCAGACCGGTGCGCAGGGTCTTGGCAGTCAGCGCAGCCAGTTGCAGGCGGCTGGCACGTACCTCACCTTCGCTCTTCAGGATCGGGCAGGCCTCGTAGAAGCGGGAGAACAGCGTGGCAATCTGGTACAGGTAGTTGGACAGGTAGTGCGGGTAGCAACCTTCTGCCACCGACAGCAGCGTGTCTTCAAACTGGGCCAGTGCCGCAGCAAGATGCTTTTCTGCCGGTTCGGCAATCACGATGGGCGCATTGGCGTCCACGTTTTCCGCCTTGCGGAATACGCTCTGCACGCGGGTGTAGGCGTATTGCAGATACGGCGCGGTATTGCCTTCAAAGGCCAGCATGGTGTCCCAGTTGAAGATGTAATCGCTCATGCGGTTCTTGGACAGGTCGGCATACTTCACCGCACCAATGCCCACTGCCGCAGCGATTTCGCGCTTCTCGGCCTCGGACAGCTCCGGGTTCTTTTCCGACACCAGCGCATAAGCACGCTCTTCTGCCTCGTCCAGCAGCTCGATCAGCTTGACGGTGCCGCCGGAGCGGGTCTTGAACGGCTTGCCGTCGTCGCCCATCATCACGCCAAAGCCGATATGTTCCAGCTTCATGCTTTCCGGGGCAAAACCAGCCTTGCGGCAGATGCTGAACATCTGGGCAAAGTGCTGGCTCTGGCGCGCATCCACCACATAGATCACACGGTCCAGATTCAGCACCTTGTGACGGTAGCGCACCGCGCCCAGGTCGGTGGTGGTGTACAGGAAGCCGCCGTCTTTCTTGCGGATGATCACGCCCATCGGCTCGTCGTCCTGGGTGCGGAATTCCTCCAGGAACACCACTTCGGCGCCTTCGCTTTCGCTCAGCAAGCCTGCGGCACGCAGTTCTTCCACAATCACCGGCAGGTCGTCGTTATAGGCGGACTCACCGCGCACATGTTCGCGCTTCAGGCCGACATTCAGCTTTTGGTACACCGCTTCGCAATGCTTGAGCGAGATGTCGACAAACTGCGCCCACAGTTTGAGTACTTCGTCATCGCCGCCTTGCAGACGAACCACGTAGTCACGGGCGCGGTCGGCAAATTCTTCGCTTTCGTCAAAACGCACCTTGGCATTGCGGTAGAAGGTTTCCAGGTCGGACAACTCCAGCGCGTTATCACCGGCCTGACGGATTTCCACCAGATAGGCAGTCAGCATGCCGAACTGGGTACCCCAGTCGCCCACGTGGTTGGCACGCACTACATCGTGACCCAGGAATTCCATCACCCGCGCCAGTGCATCGCCAATAATCGACGAACGCAGATGACCAACGTGCATTTCCTTGGCCAGGTTGGGCGAGGAATATTCCACCATCACGCGCTGGGCCGTCACCGGACTGATGCCCAGCTTGTCGTCCTTCAGGGCAGCTTCACTGCGGCGGGAGAGGTATTCGGGGGCAAGATGAATGTTGATGAAGCCCGGACCGGCTATTTCCACCTTGTCGGCAATGCCTTGCAGGTCCAGCGCGGCCACTACTTTCTGGGCCAGCTCACGCGGATTGGTCTTGAGCGCCTTGGCCGCACCCATCACACCATTGGCCTGATAGTCACCGAATTCCGGTTTGGAAGCCGGCTGGATCACTGCCGGCGCGTCCGGCGCACCGGCAGCTGCCAGCGCTGCCTGTACCCGTTGATTGATCAACTGCAAAATTGTCATGCTTGCCCCATATTGCCGTGAAAACGAAAAAAAGCCTTCGTTTTCGAAAAATTTAACAGTGTCGATTGTATGCCCCCAGGCCTTGACGGGCAATGTTTGCATCGCAGCAAAACGGGATAACAGCCGTCAAAGCACGGCGAATGGCAGCAGATCGTGGCGGATCATGACAGCCAGATGGTCTCGCCAATCGCGGGCAACTGGAAATCGCGCGCAGACACGCCCTGCTCGCGCAGCGCCATGGCCAATTCAGCCATTGGCTGCTGGATAGGTTCATCAGTCAGGATGAAAGTCCCCCAATGCACTGCCCACGCCTGCCGGGCCTTGACCTGCCGGAAGATGCGCACCGCCTCCTGCGGATTCACATGCTGCTGCCGCATGATATGGCGTGGCTCGTAAGCACCAATCGGCAGCAAGGCGAAATCCACCGGGCCGATGCGCTGGCCGATCTCCTCGAACAATTGCGCCTGATAGCCGGTATCACCGGGAAACCAGATTTTCAACCCGGCTCCCTGCAATAAAAAGCCGCCCCACAAGGCCTGGTTCAGGTCGCCCCATGGCCCGCGATTACTCCAATGGTGCGCCGGGGTCAGCTGCACACTGAGCGGCCCATGCTGATGCTGCTGCCACCAGTCCAGCTGGGTAATGTGCTGCATGGGAAAACCCGCCCGCTGCAAGGCACGGGCCACGCCCAGAGGGACGATGGCATGCGGTGCACCCCCCGGCTGTGCAGCCAGACGCTGCAGCGTGGGAAAATCCAGGTGATCGTAATGCAGATGGGTAACCAGCAGCAGGTCGATACGCGGCAGATCCGGCAAATCCAGCGGCAATGGCACCTGTCGCCTGGGCCCCAGGAAACGGAAGGGTGACACCCTGGGGGACAACACCGGATCGAGCAGGATATTGCAGCCAGCCAACTGGATAAAACTGCTGGCATGCCCCAGCCAGCTGACACTGCTGCGACTACGATTCTCACGCAAAGCGGCTGCCTCACCGGTAGTAAGCGGTATCATCTCGGGTCGATGCTCCGGCTGTGGCCCCCACCAATGCCTTAACTGCCATGCCAACAGCTGCCCCGCAGACGGGAGGGAAAACGGGTACATATTGCGATAAGCCCGCACACCATGGTGCGGGCGGACTGGGTCGGCCACATAGGGCTGACGATTGAACAGCGAACGGAACCATTCCGGCGCATTGAACATGATGATTTCCTGGCAAGCGGTTTTCATCAAATGCAGCCATACCCGGCATTTGCCAAGTCACCCCAATAAAAATGGCCTCCAGCGGAGGCCATTCGTGACAAACGGACAAGGTAAGGATCAGAAGCTGTATACCGCCTGAGCTGCGAAGATATCGTTGCTCTTGCGATAGTTGCCATCGCTGCGCAGGAATACGTCGCGATTGGCCCAGTCGTGACGGATTTCCATCTTCAGGGTCAACTGGTCGGTCGGGTAGAACAGCAGGGCTGCGGTCAAGGCCTGACGGGTGGCACCGGAGCAATCAGTACCATTGACAGTGCTGCTATTGAAACATGCCTGGGAAATACCGAAGCCGTTGGTGCCATCCACGCCATTGGACTGACCCAGCGCGATACCACCGCCACCGCCACCGTTCTTGCTGTCATTCAGGTAGTCATAGCGCAGGGTGGCACCCATGCGGCCGAACCACTCGGAATTCCATTTCTGATGTGCCAGCAACGAGAAGCCATACCATACGGCATCGCCACCGTTCCAGGCACCCTGCTTCAGGCGGCCATAGTCGAGTTCGGCATTGTAGACGCTGTCGGTGCCGGTCAGCGTGGCATCGATTTCGCCAAAGTAGTAGGCACCGTAGGCGCTGTTGGAAGTCCCCTGATAACCATAAGTGCCATCGGCCTTACTGTTGGCATCCGTGTGCACGAACAGGCTTTGACGACCAACGTTCATCGAACCACCGATGTCCAGATTACTGGTCATGGTGTAGTCGACGCGGCCAGTCACCGTCGGAGTGCTGTTGCTATGAGTACGCGCGGGCGTGTTTGAGTCATTTGCACTGTTCGGGTTGGTGTGGAACTGCTCGTTGGCAATCATGAACTTGGTGGCCCACGACCCATGCGACCAGTTGAAGCCGGCACCAACATAGCTGCCCGGGTCGCTGAAGTCATACAGCAGGCCATGGGTGATGGTGTTCATCTGGTTGGATTGCTGTACTTCGTAACCACCGAAGCTGTTCATCAAACCTGCCACCAACTGGGTAGTGTCGGACACCGGGAAGTTGATGATGGCGGTATTGATGATGTTGTTGCCGGCGCTGCTGGTGCCACCGCTGGTCAGCAGGTTGTTGCCGGAACCACGGTTAGGCAGGATGCTGACTTCGGCACTGGGCGCCATCGGGCCGACACCAAAGGTTTTCTTGATGTCCAGGTAGACATCACCAAAGGTGCTGTTGGTGTAAGCATACTGGTTGCTGTGATTGACAAACTGGAAGCCGGCGCTGCGGCCCAGACGGCTGGCCACATAGGTCGGGTCCATGTAACCGGTAATGCTCAGACCGGCAATCGGGCCTTCGCTGGCATCGGTGGTCAGCTTGTCGACCTTCATCTCCATGCCGGCCACGCGCTGTTTCAGCTCGGCATTGCCGTCATCGGCCTCCGGTGCCTTGGCGGCTGTTGCAGCATTCACCGCCTGTTGCAGCTGTTGCATTTGCGCCTGCAGGGCCTCTAGCTGGGCCTTGAGCTTGGCGATTTCGTCTCCCTTGGCATCGGCCATGGCCACACCGGGAAGACCTGCGATCAGTGCGCTGATCAACAATTTCTTCATTTCATTTCTCCCTTGTACTACAGCATGAACAGCTTTGCTCCTACGCTGACAGAACAAACGGGGTAACAGCCGGACTGGTCTGACTTCCCAACCCACTGCTACCCCGTTGTCGTTACACTAATCCCCTGCTGACTCAGGCAGCCTTGAAGGCCAGCTGCATTTCACGTTCACGCTTGCGCTGCATGGAACGCATGTACAGATTGCCTGCTACCACACCCACCGACACCACCAGGATGAACAGGGTGGCCAGTGCGTTCATTTCCGGGTTCAGACCCAGACGAACCCGCGAGAACACCACCATCGGCAAGGTGGTGGAACCCGGACCGGACAGGAAGGCGGTCAGCACCAGGTCGTCCAGCGACAGGGTGAAGGACAGCAACCAGCCGGACACCAGTGCCTGGGAAATCAGCGGCAGGGTAATCACGCAGAACACCTTGAGCGGACGTGCGCCCAGGTCCATGGCGGCTTCTTCCAGCGAACGGTTCAGTTCACGCACACGGGATTGCACGATGATGGCTACGTAGGACACACACAGCATCACGTGACCAATCCAGATGGTGAACACACCACGACCTTCCGGCCAGCCCAGGGTTTGCTCCATGGCCACAAACAGCAGCAGCAGCGAAATACCCTGGATCACTTCCGGAATCACCAGCGGGGCGTTGATCATGCCGGCGAACAGCGGAAACAGGCGGAAGCGGTTGAGCCGCGCCATCACGAAACCGGCCCAGGTACCCACCACCACCGATGCCGTTGCCGTCATCAGCGCAATCTTGATACTGAGCAGGGCTGCAGTGATGAGTTCATCATCCTCCAGCAGCGCCCAGTACCACTTGGTGGAGAAACCGGACCATACCGTCACCAGCTTCGATTCGTTGAACGAATAGATGATGAGCAGCAGGATGGGCAGGTACAGGAAAGAGTAGCCGAAGCCAAGTACCGCATAAGACAGCGGCTTGCTGGGTTTCAAGGTGCTCATTTCACTTCCTCCATCACTTTTGCTTGGTAATGCTGGAACATGGCCATGGGCACCAGCAGCAGCAGCACCATCGCGCAAGTCACGGTAGCCGCCATCGGCCAGTCCATATTGTTGAAGAATTCATCCCACATCACGCGGCCGATCATCAGCGTATCGGAACCACCCAGCAGTTCCGGAATCACGTACTCACCCACCGCCGGAATGAACACCAGCAGGCTGCCGGCGATGATGCCGTTCTTGGACAGCGGCAGGGTTACCTGTACAAAGGCCTTCCACGGACGGGCACCCAGGTCGTAGGCAGCTTCCAGCAGGCGCAGGTCCATTTTCACCAGGTGGGAATACAGCGGCATGATCATGAACGGCAGGTAGGAAAACACCATGCCGATATAAACACCCCAGTTGGTGTGGTACAGGCGCAGCGGGGTGTCGATGACGCCCAGCCACATCAGGAACTGATTGAGAAAGCCGTCGTTCTTCAGGATGCCGATCCAGGCATACACACGAATCAGATAGGACGTCCAGAACGGTAGCATCACCATCATCATCAGGGTGTCACGGGCAGATTCAGACGCACGGGCAATGTAGTAAGCCATCGGATAACCGATCAGCAGACACAAAACCGTGGACACAAAAGCCATCTTGACCGAGCTGATGTAGGTGGCGAAGTACAGATCGTCACCCAGCATGAACTTGTAATGGCCGATGTTGAGCACCAGGGTGAAGACATCGTCTTCCATCTTGGTGAGCGGTGTGTAAGGCGGAATCCCCAGCTGCTGCTGGGAGAAGCTGATGCCTACCACCAACAGGAAGGGCAACAGGAAAAAGACAAACAGGAACAAAAACGGAACACCAATCACGGTTGTCCTGCCGGACGGTAACCATCGACTGAATTTGAGACTTTTCATGATTAAGCACCACTTGGCCGGGGAACCCGGCTTGCCAAGCCCATCTTTACAGCCATCATATCAAGGCCCTGTCACGACTCGCCCTGATGTGATGACTTACGTTTCACAGCAACCCGACCCTGCCGGACCGGTTTGCAACCCTCACTCCAGATACTTTTTCTAGCCAGCCACCTGCCCGTTGCTGAACGGCAGCTGACGCTTGCATCAGCCTGCGCGGAGAAAACCCCGGCAGGCCGTGCTGTCTTGCAGCACCGGGGTGCAAACACCCCGGTGATTCAGGACTCGGTTTAGCGGCCGGTCTTCAGCTGGGTCCACAGACGGTTCTGCAGACGCATGATGTCAGCCGGCAGCGGCTTGAGCAGGAACAGGGTCTTCATGACCGATTCCGGCGGATAAATGGACGGATCGTTGGCGATTTCCGGCTTGACGAACTTGCGGGCAGCCGCGTTGGCCGTGGGGTAGAACACTTCATCGGTAATCGCGGCGTTGACTTCCGGATTCTGGATGTAGTTGATCCACTTGTGAGCGGCTTCCACGTGCGGCGCATCTTTCGGGATCACCATCACGTCAAACCAGATCGGCGCACCGGATTTCGGAATCACATAGCCCAGCTGATAGGTACGCTTGGCTTCAGCGGCACGGTGCTTGGCAATGTTGACGTCACCGGACCAGCCCAGCGCCAGGCAGATATCGCCATTGGCCAGGTCATTGATGTAGCCGGAAGAATTGAACTGGGTGATGTAGGGGCGGATTTTCTTCAGCAGTTCGAAGGCGGCCTGGTAGTCAGCCGGGTTCTTGCTGTTCGGGTCCTTGCCCAGGTGGTGCAGTGCGACTGCGAAAACGTCGTTGGCCTGATCCAGCACCGAAACGCCGCAGCCCTTCAGTTTGGAAACATATTTCGGGTCGAACAGGATGTCCCAGCTGTCCAGCGGAGCACCAGCGCCCAGAATGGCCTTCACCTTGGTGAAGTTGTAACCCAGGCCGTCGGTACCGTAAGCCCAGGGCACACCGTGGGCATTGCCCGGGTCGGCATCCTGGATCTTGGCCATCAGGGCCTTGTCCAGATTCGCCAGGTTCGGGATCTTGGACTTGTCCAGCTTCTGGTAGATGCCCGCCTCGATCTGCTTGGCCATGAAGTTGGAGGTCGGAACCACGATGTCGTAGCCGGCACGGCCGGTCAGCATCTTGGCTTGCAAGGTGTCGTCGCTGTCGTAAACGTCATACTTCACCTTCACACCGGTCTGTTTTTCAAAGCCGGGAATGGTGCCCTTGGCAATGTAGTCGGACCAGTTATAAACGTTCAGTGCCTTGTCTTCTGCCAGAACGCCAGCACTTGGCAACAGCAGAAGCAGCGAACACAGCACTTTCTTGACAAGTTTCTTCTTCATTACAGGCTTCCTATGTATTGCAAGACCATAAATTCCCTTCGTCTGGGGACGCGAGGGACCTGATGCACTGCACCTCATGAAACCGGTCGGGGATTCTCCCTCCTATCCGGTCACGCCAAACCCGGGGCGAATGTGGCACGCCTATTCACCAAGCAATAAGCGTGCACGACATTTATAACCCCATCCTATCCATTCTGGCTATTTCCAATCCAGAACGGCAGGCAACTGTCAGGCAAGAGACGAAGGACAAGGCAAACAAGCTGCCAGTCTTTTCACATTATTGTTATCGCAGGAAAGCCATGAAACGCTGCCGGCACCAGGCCGACTGCACTTCGACAGGTTCAGGCTAACGCTCGAACCAGCCTCCTCCGTTGTAGATATCACCTCGGTTATGTTTAATAAAATCCACAAATTGTGTTGAGGTGTTACAGCTTTTTAACCACAAAGACATTCAGCCGCAACATGATTTTTTTTTGCAGCGCAAAAAAACGGCAGGCGGCAGGGGCTTGACATCTGCACAGCACGCACACCCCGGCACATCTGATCATTTATCGGGCATATCCAGCGCCACAGCGCCAAATTGACTAAACATATGATCAAAAACCGCGCCCCGCTTGGTGATTCAAGGGTTTAGCCACCACCTGCGCGGGCCACACCCTGCAGCAGGGCTGGCAATGGCATACAGTACCCCTGATCGGATTAACGCGCCGATTCAGCCAGCGGTGGACAAAAAAAGTTTTTTCTTGCTTCAACTCAGAATGAGGCAGTTTTGCCACAGATCAAATCTGGCCATGCCTTGCTGTGCGTACCGACGAAATAAAAGCGGTTTGCCCCTTCAGGCAAGCCGCTTACGTTTTAGCACTGTTTGCACAGTGGCAGGCATTTGATCAGATCAGGCGTGCCAACAGCGCTTTCTCCATGCCAGCCATATCCGGAATGCGCACCTGCATGCCGTTACCGGCAGCCAGATCGACCGCCACACCGTTACGGGTCATCTGGGTCAGCTGAACGATGCGGTTACCACGCGGATGGATCACCTCGATACGATCACCCACCGCAAAGCGGTTCTTCACCTCGATCAGCGCCCAGCCATCGGCATCCACTTCCAGCACATCGCCCACATACTGGCTTTGTTTGGCCTTGGAATGGCCATCCAGGTAATTCTGGTAATCCTGCGTCTGGTGACGTTCCAGGAAGCCCGGGGTGTAGCCACGATTGGCCAGGCCTTCCAGTTCGGCCAGCAGGCTGTAGTCAAACGGGCGGCCGGCTACGGCATCGTCAATGGCCTGACGGTATACCTGTGCGGTACGGGCCACGTAGTACAGGCTCTTGGTGCGCCCTTCGATCTTCAGCGAATCCACGCCGATCTTCACCAGCTTCTCCACCTGCTCCACCGCACGCAGGTCCTTGGAGTTCATGATGTAGGTGCCATGCTCGTCTTCGATAATGGGCATCAGCTCGCCCGGACGGCTGCCCTCTTCGATCAGGTAGGTCTTGTCGGCCAGCGGATGACGCTCGGCACCACCACAGGCGGCAAAGCTCTGGTTGGCTTCTTCCAGTGCCTTGTTGAAATCCAGCTTGATGGTTTGCACATCGCCCGCGTCATCGCCCTGGGTGTCGTGCATCTTGTAATCCCAGCGGCAGGCATTGGTACAGGTGCCCTGGTTCGGATCGCGGTGATTGAAATAACCCGACAACAGGCAACGGCCGGAGTAGGCAATGCACAAGGCACCGTGCACAAACACTTCCAGTTCGATATCCGGGCATTCCTGACGGATTTCGGCAATCTCGTCCAGGCTCAGCTCGCGCGACAGGATGATGCGCGACACACCCAGCTTCTGCCAGAACTTCACCCCCATGTAGTTGACGGTATTGGCCTGCACCGACAGGTGAACAGGCACTTCCGGCCAGCGCTCGCGCACCATCATGATCAGGCCGGGGTCAGCCATGATCAGCGCATCCGGCTTCATGGCAATCACCGGCTCCATATCGGCCATGTAGGTCTTGATCTTGCTGTTGTGCGGCAACAGGTTGCTGGCCACAAAGAACAGCTTGCCGCGCGCATGCGCTTCATCAATACCGGTTTTCAGTTCTTCAAGCTTGAAGTCGTTATTGCGCGCGCGCAGCGAATAGCGCGGCTGACCGGCATAGACCGCATCCGCGCCAAAATCGTAGGCTGCGCGCATCTTGTCCAGCGTGCCGGCGGGCAGCAGCAATTCCGGGGCTTTTAACATAGGGCTTCGCTTTCTTGTTGGGACAGGCAGGCAATCGGCAAGGGCATGCGATCCGGCGGCACAAACGCGCGCCGTGATACATCCTGATTCAACCTGTCATCCGAGTAATATTGGAACAACACCGCCTTGGCGTCGTGCAATACATCGTCACACTGCGCCAGAAAAACCGGCCATTCCTGCACCATGGCCGGCATCTGCTGGGCACGGTGATACAGGATGGACAACAAGGACATGGTGAGGGTGTGATGGTATTTTTCTGCCGCGCCCTGCGCCATGGCATAGCGCGACAGCGCACGCGCACAGCGCACGGCTGCCTCCGGCGCCGGATACTGGCGACGGTAAGCCCAGGCAGCATACAAATGCGCCTGGTGGGTAAATTCGGATGCAGGCAGCGTGCTGGATTCCAACTGACGCAAAAACGCCTGATAGTCCATGATCCGGGTTCTCCGAAAACTGTAAAAACAAAAAGGCCCCGCCGTATCAGGGGCCTTTTTTCTATGTTGCGGCGCGATTATGCGCCGCCGGACGCGGCATCGTCAAGCTTGGCATCAGCATGGAGCAGATCCATTAAGCCCATGTTTTCAATGCCATTTTCTGCTTCATGGTTTTTTGGCCAGCATCGCCAGCAGCAGAAGCTGCACCAGCAGCGACCACACCATCAGTACGCCCCAGCACACAGTCAGTACCGGCTCCTGGGCAAAGCTCAGACTGCTCATCATTGCGGCGCTCAGCACAAAGGCCAAGGTAGCCGCCAGCAGGCACAGCACCGCCTGTTTGCGCCGCATGCGGATACGGCGAATGACATTCCACATTATCAGTCTCCTTCATCATCGGTTTCATCAGCGGGGCAAGGCCTCCGCTACATGCACCAGCGTCAGTTGGCGCTGGTGCATGGCTGTTCTGGTTTGGCCTGCTGCAACCATTGCAGCTCGGCTTCGCTGAATCCGGCACAACGCCGGGCATCCATATTGTAGCTGCCGCGATGGGCGGTCAGGTCATACTCGTCCAGCAAGGCGCAAAACGCGGTCATCGGCTCCAGGCCACGCGCGCGGCACAGCCAGTGAAACCAATGATTCCCCACCTGAACATGGCCGATTTCATCTTCAAGAATGATGTCGAGAATCGCCACGCTGGCATGGTCGCCAATATTGGCCAGTTTGCGCTTCAGCTCGGGGCTGGCATCCAGCCCTCGGGCATCCAGCCCTCGGGCTTCCAGCACGCGCGGCACCAGCGCCATGCGGACCAGCACATCATGATCGGTACGATGGCAGATTTCCCACAAGCCGTTATGCGCCGGAAAATCACCATAGTCATGGCCCAGTTGCTGCAAACGCTGTTGCAGCAGGCGAAAATGTTTGGCTTCCTCCGCCGCAATGCGCAGCCAGTCGGTGACGTAGGCGTCTGGCATGTCGCGAAAGCGCCAGGCAGCATCCAGCGCCAGATTGACGGCATTGAATTCGATATGGGCAATGGCATGCAGCATGGCTGGCTGGCCCAGCGGGGAGCCGGTCCTGCGTCGTGGCACCTTGGTGGCATGCACCAGCTCCGGCCTTGCCGGGTGACCGGCCAGCGGCAGGCGTGACAAAGGCGCGTCCAGCCGTTGCAAGTGACCCGCCTGCCAGGCAGCGTGGATATGGTCGGTAGCGGCCAGTTTGGCTGCGACATCGTTACAGCACAAGGCTGCTTCAATCTGTGGATACAGGGATTCAGGCTTCATCATGGTGCTGCATTCTAACGGTTTGCACTGCATTCGTGCGCTGATGCACCCTGGCGCACCAGCGCACACACGGAATTTCATGATCTGTCTCATCCGGCAACTGCCATACGCCCTACAAGAACATCGTCGGCATCATGGGCTTGATGCATAATGCTGTCATCTGCCACAGGGAGAACAACATGCTGTTCAATTCCAGCCAACTCGGCACCGTAGAAGTGGATGAAAGCACCATCATCAATTTTGACCAGGGTATTCCGGCTCTGGAAAACTGCACCCAGTTCAAGCTGTTCCACAATGCCGACAGCGCCAATCCGTCGGTATTCTGGATGCAGTCGCTGGACGATGCCGGCATTACCCTGAGCGTGACCCACCCGACTCAACTGGGCGTTCGCTACGAGGTGGAACTGAATGATGAGGAAGTTTCCCGCCTGGAACTGAGCAAGCCCGAAGATGCCGTGATTCTGGTATTGCTGTATCAGGAACAATCCGAAACCGAATCCCACCCGGCACTGGGCGAACTGAAGGCAAACATCCGCAATCCGCTCATCCTCAACCTGTCCAGCCGCAAAGGCCTGCAGAAAACCGGCCTGTCCTGCGACATCCTGATGCACAACCTCGGCTAAACCCGGCCCGGCACCAGCCGGGCTGCCCCGGAGCCTTTCATGACTGTCTCTTCAGTACCGCGCTGCCCCTGGTGCGGGGATGATCCTTTATATATTGCCTATCACGATGAGGAATGGGGCCGTCCGCAACACGACGACACCAGGCTGTTTGAAATGCTGATTCTCGAAGGTGCCCAGGCAGGCTTGTCCTGGATCACCATCCTGCGCAAGCGCGAAGGCTATCGCCGGGCCTTCCACGGTTTCGACCCGCAGCGGGTGGCGCAGATGACCGAAGAGGATGTCGAAAGGCTGATGCAGGACAGCGGGATTGTCCGCAATCGTCTGAAGATACGCAGTGCCATTCGCAACGCGGCGGTGTTCCTGCAATTGCAGCAACAGCACGGCAGTTTCGACCGCTGGCTGTGGAGTCACACCCAGGGGCAGAGCGTGCTCAACCACTGGCCGACATTGCAAGATTGCCCGGCCAGCACGGCATTATCCGACCAGATCAGCAAGTCACTGAAAAAAGCCGGAATGAATTTTGTCGGCAGTACCGTGATTTATGCTTACTTGCAGGCAACCGGGGTAGTGAATGACCACTTGCTGGGTTGCCACTGCCACCCGGCCTACGGCAAGACTCAGGCCTGAGCCGGGCTGAACACCACGGTGCGGAACATGCCGTCGGTGGAATGAAAGGGGTGAGCCTGCACCGGCTCATCCTCCTGACAAAATGCCATCATGCGCCAGCCGTGAATCAGCTCGCGCACTTCCTCTTCCGACCACGGCCCTTCCAGACGGTCCGGCACCAGTGCCGACAGCTCCTGACACAGCGCCCGCAAACGGCCCGGAACCTCTAGCTGCTGCAGCGTAAAAACCAAGTTCCGCTGATGATTCATGCTTCACCTCTCACCCCTGTGGGTGTGCAGTAAGCCATCATCATTTCATGTCTTATTATTAAAATCCAGTTAAATCATCATTCGTAATTTGATTTAATAATACGGAAAATCATTTGATAGCTTTCCATGAAAACAAAAAGGGCCATCCAATCCGGATGACCCCTCTGTTGAAGCAACCGCACCACAGGGAACTCAGAACAGCTTCAGCCCCTTGAGCATCACCACCAGAATCAGCAGCGGCGAAACAAAGCGCACCACCACCAGCAGTACCCGCACCAGCGCCTCGTTGTGCAACTGTCCTTCATTGGACAAGGCCGCCTTCAAACGGTCAAAACCCCATACCCAGCCGACAAACAGGCAAAGAAAAATACCCCCCAGCGGCATCAGGATATTGGACGTGACAAAGTCGAACAGGTCGAACATGGTCATGCCAAACAGCTTGAAGTCAGCCATGGTGCTGTTGGACAAGGCGCAGCTGGCACCAAACAGCGCCAGCACCAGCAAGTTCAACACCGTTGCCTTGGGACGGCTGATGCCAAAACGCTCGCTCAACACCGATACCGGTACTTCCAGGATGGACAACATGGCACCCGTCGAGGCGATGGCAGCCAGTATAAAGAAGGCCACCATGAACAGCTGGCCCATCGGCATGCTGGCAAACACGGCAGGAATGGTGATGAACAGCAGCGACGGCCCCGCTTCCGGCTTGAAGCCAAAGGCAAACACTGCCGGGAAAATGGCAATACCGGCCAGCATGGACACAAACAGGTCGGCACACATCACGCGCAAGGTGGTGGCAGGAATGTTCTGATCGTCACGGAAATAGCTGCCATAGGTCATCATGGTACCCATGCCGATGGACAGCTTGAAAAAAGCCAGGCCAACCGCAGTCAACACCACCGCGGCAGTAATCTTGGAAAAGTCCGGGGCAAACAGGAAACTGATGCCCTGCATGGCACCAGGCAGCATCAGGCTGCGCACGCCGATCACCAGCAGCAGCAAAAACAGGATGGGCATCAGCTTCTTGGTGACCGCCTCGATACCCTTGGCCACACCCATCAGCAGGATGCCGCCAATCAGCGCCAGTACCAGCCATTGCCACAGCAGCGACTGTACCGGGTCGGCAATCAGGCTGCCAAAAGCCGCCGAAGTGACTTTCGGATCGCTGGACAGAATGCCACCGCCAATCGCCTTGAACACATAGGCAAACACCCAGGCAGCCACTTCGGAATAAAACGCCATGATCAGGAAGGCCGACAACACGCCAAAGGCGCTGATCAGCCACCATGGCTGGCCGGCAGGTGCCAGTTTTTTCAATGCAGTGACTGCATCGGACTTGGCACGACGGCCCAGCATGATTTCCGAAATCATCACCGGCAAACCCACCAGCAAGGTGGCACAGACATACACGATCAGAAAACCGGCACCGCCATTGGTCCCGGTCAGGTAGGGAAATTTCCAGATATTACCCAGCCCGACCGCCGAGCCGAGCGTGGCGGCCAGTACGCCAAAACTGGAGGTAAATCCGTCACGTGCCTTGCTGGCACCTGCGGACGCCGAGGATCTGCTGTCCTGTTTCATTTGGTCTCTCATCACGACAAAATTCAAGCCCGTTCAAGCGATAACCTGAACGGATGCCACGGGTTCCGGGGTCACCGGAGCGGCGATTCTGAAGTTATTTTACAGACCATGCAAAAATATTTGTCAGCCACCACCCTGCGCGCGACACAACTCGGCTGTCAGCCGCGCCAGCCAGTCAAAACAGGCTGCCAATTGACTCTCCTCAATAAATTCATCCGGGCGATGTGCCTGCTCGATCGAACCTGGCCCCAGCACGACACAAGGGATGCCGGCCGCATGGAAAACACCGGCTTCCGTGGTGTACGCCACGCCGTCACCACCCTGACAAGCGCACAGCTTTTCCACATAGTGCAGCACTTCACTTTGCGGCGTGGCCTCGAATGCCGGGCAATACACGCGCGGCTCAATGGAGATTTCCGCTTCCGGGGCAACCTGGCGCATTTCCAGCAACAGATTGTCGGCATAATCACGCACCGAATCGACAAAACGCTGCGGATCATCACCCGGCAGCCAGCGGCACTCAAAGGTGAATTCGCAATCCTTAGGCACGATGTTGTTGGCCGTGCCGCCGCTGATAGTGCCGGTTTGCAAGGTGGTGAAAGGCACATCATATAACGGCTGGTGATGACCGAACGATGCCTCAGTGTCTGCCAGGCGGCGAACGTGGGTAATCAGCCTGGCGGCATATTCAATGGCATTCACCCCTTGCGGTGTGAGCGAGGAATGCGCAGCCCGCCCCTGTACATGGCAGTGGTAATGGGCAATGCCCTTGTGTGCCACCACGGGACGCATTGAAGTCGGCTCGCCAATGATGCAACCGGCCAGCGGCACCTGCTCCTGTAACAAGGCATCAATCAGGCGTGGCACGCCCAGACAACCCACTTCCTCGTCATAAGACAAGGCAATACCGATGCCCTGCTGCAAGCGCCCTTCTGCTGCAAGCCTCACCCACTCCGGCACATGCGCCAGTACGCAAGCAATGAACCCCTTCATATCGCATGCTCCGCGGCCATACCAACGACCGTCCCCCTTGTCGGTAAGGGTGAACGGCGGTGAAGTCCACGCCTGCCCGTCCACCGGCACCACATCGGTATGACCGGACAGCAACAGAACCGGCAAGTCTGCCGCACCTATCCGGGCAAACAGGTTGGCCTTGCTGCCATCATCATTCAAGGTCAGCTGGCTGCTCAGGCCGTAAGCCTGCAGATACTGCTCTACCCAACGGATCAGTGCGAGATTGGAATGACGGCTGGTGGTATCAAAGCCCACCAGTGTTTGCAGCAGGGAAAGAGAGGAGGAAGACATGAGGCAGTCCTGTAAACAAGGCAAAACATAGGCTGAGTCTGCCCCCAGAGCTGCTACTCAGGCAATATGCCTGCTAATAAAAAGACTGTCCGATTCCACGCTGGATAGCCGTTTTTCCAGCACCTCTTGGCAAGCATGCCGAAACCCGCTATTATTCGCACTCTTCTGCGGCGGGTCTCCTCGCATTGTACGGTAGCAAACCTGGTCAGGTCCGGAAGGAAGCAGCCATAGTTACTTAGTACAAGTGCCGAGGGTCAGGCTCGCCACCCTCCCCCTTTCTGTACGACCATCATCTATATACATGTTTACGACATGTAACTACCATTTTCGTGCCAGATGGATGACATTCCGTTGTATTCCTAGATAAGAATACGCTAACATATCATTCATGCGCATGTAATCCATGTCGGAACTTTATGATTTTTTTCAAATCACATTATTCCTTATGGATTTTCTTTGCTATTTTTAGGACATAGGGCAGTGTCCTAAGCCAAAACAATAATTCAATACAATACTGTTAGCCTTTTAAGAGGAACAACCCATGAAACTCTTTGAAAAAATCACCAATCCGCGCGAAATCCGCCGCAAGCTGGGCCTGAACCAGCAGGAGTTCTGGAGCCGCATCGGCGTAACCCAGTCCGGCGGCTCCCGCTACGAAAGCGGTCGCAACATGCCCAAACCAGTTCGCGAACTCCTGCGTCTGGTTCATGTCGAGCAGATCGAACTGTCCAAGGTTCGCCGCGAAGACTTCGAAATTGTCGAGTATCTGAAAGAAACCCACCCTGACCTGTACAAGAGCCTGCGCAAGGCCGTGCGTGCCAAGATGGAAGCGCAGGAAGGCAGCAGCGAAGCAACCGCTGGCTGATATTCCCGCCACCCAAAAAAAGCAGCCGTCAAACCATCAGGTTGAACGGCTGCTTTTTTTATGGGTAAACCGCTATGCAGTGGTGCAAAGCGGCCTGGCAAACATGCTCATTCACCGGCATTGCGCACCAGCAGAACCGGCACATCTGCCTGCTTGAGCAAGCCTTCGGCAACACTACCCATCAGGATATGCATCAAACCGCTCCAGCCATGGGTACCCATTACCACCAGATCAGCACCCCAGGTATTGGCATCATCAATCAGCACTGATGCAATCTTGTCACCCCAGCTCTCCAGGATCTTGACTTCAGGAGTCAGCCCGGCAGCCACTGCCTGTGCCTGTGCCTGTCCCAGCACTTGCTCACCGGCCTGCTTGATGGACTTTTGCAGCTCGGCAGCATCCAGAAACTCCGTACCGCCCCAGCCAAACTGCGCGAGATCAACCACATGCACCAGACGAAGGGTGCTACCCATGCTCTTGGCAAGTCGGCATGCTTCAGCCAATGCCAGGTTGGACGTATCACTATCATCCACTGGCACGAAAATGCGTTGGTACATAAGCCTCTCCTTGTGTGTGTTGGCAGCCATGCATTCAGTCTAGCAAACCACCCCGGCTTGCTGTTGATACAGATTAAGACAGTCGATTAGACTGAATGTCATTTTATTCAGGTGAAATCATGGCACGCATCAAGATTGCGCTTCCCGAGCAGTTCATCTTCCAGACCAGCATGGAGGTGCGCATTGGCGACATCAACTACGGCGGCCACATGGCCAATGATGCCATTTTGCGCCTGGCGCACGAGGTGCGCCTGCGCTGGTTGAAAAGCATGGGCTACAGCGAGCTGGATGTCGAGGGCGTTGGCATCATCATGGCAGATGCAGCCGTCATGTACCGTGCCGAAGCATTTCACGGCGACCAACTGGTGTTCAATCTCGGCACTGCCGATCACAACAAGTACGGGCTGGACATCGTCTATCAGGCGACAGATGGCAACAATGGCAAAGAAGTGGCAAGATTGAAAACAGGCATCGTATTCTTCGATTACCAGACTCGTCAGGTCGCAGCCATGCCCGCAGCCTTTGCGGCAAGGCTTCATCAATAACAACAAGGAATCTCGTGATGCGTCCATACCCGATTAACAGCCCCGAAGCCATTGCCCGTTTGCTGGCCATGTTCATGATTTCCGATGGCAACATGGACCCGCGCGAGCTGGACCTGCTGGAAAAAGTCAACGTCTACGACCTGATCGGCCTGTCGCGCAAGCAATTTGCCCAGGTTCTGACAGACTACTGTGACGACATTTCCGACGAAGCGGAGCAGGACGGCACCATTCACCTGCTGGATACCGACCGGATTGAAACCATGCTGGCCGAGGTGACCAATCCGGCCAAACGCATCCTGACCTGTGTGCTGGCCATGGATATCAGCAAATCGGATGGCACCATCAGCGACCCGGAAATTGTCTTGCTGCGCCACATGATGAAAGAATGGAACATCAGCCTGGACGATCTGGAACGCCAGTTCGTGCGCTGACACGCCTGACACAGCTAACGGGAACGAGGCCTGTTAACTGTGTTGCCGCATTGCGCAAGCCGCCCGGCTCGTCCCGGCGGCTTTGTCATTGATAACAACAAGGTGCTAACCCATATGCAAACCCGCTTTACCGGCAGCGATCAATACGTTGCCACCGACGACCTGATGATGGCAGTCAATGCTGCCATCACACTGCAACGCCCTTTGCTGGTGAAAGGCGAGCCGGGCACCGGCAAGACCATGCTGGCCGAAGAAATTGCCGCCAGCCTGGGCCGGCAGCTGATTGTCTGGCCGATCAAATCCAGTACCAAAGCCCAGCACGGGCTGTACGAATACGATGCAGTATCCCGCTTGCGTGACTCCCAGTTGGGCGATGCCAAGGTTCATGACATCAGTAATTACATCATCAAGGGGCAGCTATGGCAGGCCTTCGAGGCGGATACGGCACCGGTGTTGCTGATTGATGAAATTGACAAGGCGGACATCGAATTCCCCAACGACTTGCTGCGCGAACTGGACCAGATGGAGTTTTTTGTCCACGAGACACAGCAGTTTGTCCGTGCCCGGCAGCGGCCCATCATCATCATTACTTCCAATAACGAGAAGGAACTGCCGGACGCTTTCCTGCGCCGTTGTTTTTTTCATTACATTCGTTTTCCCGATCCGGCCACCATGCAGACCATCGTGGACGTGCACTACCCCGGCCTGCAGCAGCAGCTGGTCAGCCAGGCACTGGAAGTCTTTTTTGCCATCCGTGAAATGCCCGGCCTGAAGAAAAAACCCACCACTTCCGAACTGCTGGACTGGCTGAAGCTGCTGGGCAGCGAAGGCATAGACAGCGCACAACTGGCCGCCCAGCACCAGTCGGCCAGCCTGCCACCACTGGCAGGTGCCCTGCTGAAGAACGAGCAGGACCTGTCCTTGTTCGAGCGCCTGAGCAATATGGCACGGCTGCGCCGTGGCTGAGTCTGACATGCTGGCTGCATTCCGTGACAGCTTGCGGCTGCAAGGCAAGAGCCCGCACACGCTGGATGCCTATGTGCGCGACTTGCAAGGCCTGCAACTGCTACTGGGCAGCCGCGACATCCTGCAGGCGCAGGCCGATGACATCCGCAAGGCCATGGCCACCCTGCACGCACGCGGCCTGGGTAGCCGCAGCCTGGCACGCAAGCTGTCATCGTGGCGACAGTTCTATGACTGGCTGCAACAAAAACAGGCCATCGGGATCAATCCTTGCCTGGGCCTGCGTGCGCCCAAGCAGGACAAGCCCCTGCCCAAGGCGCTGCCAGTGGATGGTACTGCCGCCTTGCTGGAACACATTCCGCATGATGAAACCCTCAGCCTGCGCGACCGTGCCCTGTTCGAGCTGATGTACTCCTCCGGCTTGCGCCTGTCCGAAGCGGTAGGGCTGGACCTGTCCGACATGGACCTGCAAGAACAGCTGCTACGCGTGCGCGGCAAGGGCAACAAGACACGCTTGCTGCCGATAGGACGCACGGCACTGGATTACCTGCAGCAATGGCTGGCCGAACGGCAAGCCGAAGCGGGCTGCACTGCCGTGTTTGTCGGTCGGCATGGCCGCCGTCTCAGTGCGCGGCAAGTGCAAAAGCGCCTGGCGGAATGGTCGATCCGTACCGGCATGGACCGCCACGTACACCCCCACATGCTGCGTCACTCATTTGCCAGCCATCTGCTGCAATCCTCGGGCGATTTGCGGGCAGTGCAGGAATTGCTGGGCCATGCCAACCTGTCGACAACCCAGATCTACACCGCGCTGGACTTTCAGCATCTGGCCAAGGTGTACGATGCCGCTCATCCACGGGCCAGGAAAAAGGATACTGAATAGAAAAACCCGGCAAAGCCGGGTTTTTCCAATGCAGAGCCTGTCAGTGCGGCAGGTGACTTGATCGCCACAGCGAGCTCACCTACTGCTTTAACTGCGTGCAGGCACGGCAGCCAGTACCGCCTTGAGCAATTGCCAGGCCTTGCCGACCGACTCCACTTCCACCCGCTCACCCGGTGCATGCGCACCGCGAATGGTCGGACCGAACGACACCATGTCCATCTCCGGATACTTGGCTCCGATAATGCCGCACTCCAGACCGGCATGAATCACCTGCACGCCGGATTCGCCACCGAATTCTTGCTGATAAACCTGCTGGAACAAGGCCAGCAACGGGGACTGCGGGTTTGGTGCCCAGCCCGGATAGCCACCTTCCATTTCCACGGCAAAGCCAGCCAGCCCAAACAGGCTTTCCACTTCACGCGCCAGCATCCAGGTGCCGGAATCCAGCAAGGAGCGCACCATCAGGTTGGCAAATACCTTGCCCTGCTCCACCCGTACCACACCAAGATTGTTCGAAGTCTCCACCACGCCGCTGACACGCTGACTCATGCGCTTCACGCCATGCGGCGCGGCATGCATGGCGGCCAGAATGGCAGCCTGGTCAGCAGATTCCAGTACGCTATCCGCATGCGAGGCTTCAGACAGCACGCTCACATCCTCATCTACCCCCGCCAGTTCGAAGCGCAGCAGAGACTGGAAAGCATCCAGCCTGGCGGCGATGCGGGCAGCATCCTGCTCCGGATAGGCAACCGTTGCCGCCGCTTCACGGGCCAGTGCATTGCGGGCGGTTCCACCACTGAAGGAGGCCAGCTGCAGGTCGGTTTCGGCTTCCAGTTCGCGCAGCAAGCGCACCAGCAGCTTGATGGCATTGCCACGGCCCAGATGAATGTCGGCACCCGAGTGGCCCCCTTTCAGACCTTTGATGTGCAGCTGGACAACCTGATAACCGGCAGCCAGTGGACGACTGGCATATTCGCGCGTGACATTGACATCAACACCGCCGGCGCAGCCCATATAGAACTCGCCCCATTCTTCGGTATCGATATTGATCATCATGCTGCCCTGCAGCAAGCCTGGCTCCAGCCCCAGCGCCCCGCCCATGCCCGCTTCTTCATCCAGCGTCATCAGCACTTCGACCGGGCCATGCACCAGATCGTCACTGGCCAGCACGGCCAGACCCATCGCCACACCAATGCCGTTATCGGCACCCAGAGTGGTGTTTTCTGCCACCAGCCAGCCATCTTTCAGCACCGGGCGGATCGGGTCTTTGAAAAAGTCGTGCTCGGTACCGGCATTGGCCTGGCACACCATGTCCAGATGGCCTTGCAGTACCACGCCTACACGGTTTTCCATGCCAGGCGTGGCAGGCTTGCGCACGATCAGGTTACCGGCAGCATCCACAACACTGGTCAGACCACGCAATTCGGCCCAACCTTTCAGGTAATCACGCAACGCTTGCTCATGCTTGGATGGACGGGGAATTTCGCACAAGGTCTGGAAATGTTCCCATACTTCCGGCGGCTGCAGCTTGGCAATGTCGACCACAATGTTTCCTTATGACTATGCGGGGTGATGGGCATATTTTCATGGCATCACCCATGGATCAGGGCATGGTCTGTCACGGGCAGACCACTTTTGTACACAATCGACTTTATCATGCACAAGCGTGCTGGTCATGTGGCAGTGCGCAAGAATCTGCAACAGGCAGCCCGTCGCTTAAAGCAATACAGCGCGACTTGCGATACCACTTGCAAGCCGCGCTGCGACAAAGAAAACCGGTCAGGCCAGGCAGATTGAGGGCATTGGCGTGGTCGCGTGATCCACCTTGGCATTGCGCATGTAGTGATCCAGTAGCAAGCGCATGAACTGGTGGCTCTTACAGATGGCATTTTGCAATGCGGTGACCGTGTGCTTGTCCGGATGCAGGCCAACCAGCGCCACGATGATCTCCAGCGCTTCCCATGGGTGGGCATCGTCATACTTGGCATGCAGCTTCAACCATTTCATGGCCTTGGCACGCACCGATTCATCAAACAGCTGGGCATAGCGGTCTTCGGAGCATACGCGGGCTGACCACTCGCCAGTGGCACCTTCAATGGCATAGTTGGTGGCTGCCATGGCAACCGCCAGCGATTCCCGGTCACACACCTGCCAGCACCACTGGCTCAGGCTCAAGGTTTCCAGTGCCTGATGACCGCTGAGCATGGCCGGAATATCCACGCCGGATGCGGTAGCCCAGTTATACCAGTGGTCTGCATGGTTCTGTTCCACACGGATATTACGGATCAGATAGCGCCGCGCCATATCCTGACCGGGATGCTGGCCGTAACGGATTTTCAGCAGGTTCATCGCCATGTACTGCGGAAACTGCTCGATCACCGGCCAGCCACCGGACAGGAATGCCTTGTGGGTGGCATGGTCCAGCCTGGCTTCTTTCATGCAGGTAAACAGTTCGTGGTCCACCACCAGGCTTTTGTAGCGGTCGCAGTGATAAACCATTTCCTGCGTCCACTCCGGATAACTGGTGACATCCATCAAGGGACCTGTCCGGACAAATTGATGCTGGTCTAGCATATTTTCACTCTTCCTCAAAATGTGCCTGCCTCACTCCTGCCCCGGCAAGCGATAAGCCGTCACTGCCGGCTTGCCAAAAGGCGGGGAGATGAAAGGCGCTGGCTCGCCAATGTAGTAGCCCTGGGCATAGTCCACGCCGATTTCTTGTAATGCCTGCATGATTTCGGGGGCGCTGACAAACTCTGCAATGGTTTTCTTGCCTGTCACATGCCCGATGCGATTGATCATTTCCACCATTGCACGGTCTACCGAGTCCTCCACCATGTCCTTGACAAAGCTGCCGTCAATTTTCAGGTAATCCACTTGCAGATGCTTAAGATAGGCAAACGACGACATGCCGGCACCAAAATCATCCAGCGAGAAATGACAGCCCATCTGGCGCAATTCGCTGATAAAGCGGGTAGCCTGCTGCAAATTGGAAATCGCACTGGTTTCGGTAACTTCAAAGCAGACCATTGCCGGTGGAATGGCATAGCTGATGAATTGGCGCCGGATGAAATCCAGGAAGTTGTCATCACACAAGGTGGCACCGGACAGATTGATGGCGCACACCGCAATGGAGTGATCGCCGTGGGCATGCATGTGCCACAGGGTCTCGAAGGTTTGGCGAACCACGATGCGGTCGATATCCGGCATCAAGCCAAAACGTTCGGCAGCAGGAATGAAAGCACCGGGCAGAATGATGGCGTTGGCCTCGTCCCGCAAACGTAGCAAGACCTCGATATGACGCCCGGTCTTTTTGCCATCCGGCCGCACCGGAACGATTTCCTGCAAGTAGAGACTGAACCGCTCTTCTTCCATCGCGGTACGCAAACGCTGCACCCAGGCCATTTCAACCGAGCGTACTGCCAGTTCGGTATCTTTCGAACTGTAAAGCTGAATCCGGTTACGGCCCTTTTCCTTGGCCATGTAACAGGCGATATCCGCTGCCTGCAGGCTTTCAGCCAGGGTGGCACCGGGCTCGCCCAGAAACACCATGCCGATACTGGCGCTGATGGAAAACGGGATACCCTCCCATTGGAACCCGGCCTGCTGTACTGCCCTGCGCAAGCGATCCGCCTTGTCCAGCGCCACGTCGATCCGGCAATCCTCCAGCAGTACACCAAACTCGTCACCACCAAGCCTTGCCAGCACATCCGACAGGCCCAGCTGCTCTTGCAGCACACGACATACCTGACGCAGCAACTCGTCACCCGCCGCATGTCCATTGGTATCGTTGACCAGCTTGAACTGGTCCAGATCCACAAACAGCAGGGCATGGGAAGTATCCGTCACCATCAGGCGGCTGAGGGCTCGTGTAACGCGTTGCTCGAACTCGCGCCGGTTATACAGTCCGGTCAGGGCATCATGTGCCGCCTGCCAGCTCAGATGATTGATGTACTGCTGCTCGATGGACTTGTCATGCAACACCAGCACCAGGCCATCTATCTCGCCGCGCGAATCATGAATCGGCGCAGCAACCAGGGAAATCATGTGGCTACTGCCATCCACCCCTTGCAGGCGCAGACTGGGATAGGTCTGCTTGTTGGCACACTGTGCGCGCAACTGGCTGCTGCCCAACTGATCCAGATTGCTGCCCGACAGGTCAATCATGGAAAACACATCTTCGAAATAGCGGCCCAGTACCTGCTCACCGCCACCGATCATGTGCAATGCCACCGCATTCAGGTAACGCAGCTTGCCGGACAGGTCAATGGTAATCACCGCATCGCCAATGGAATTAAGCGTGGTCTCTGCCCTTTCCTTCTCAGCATTCAGTTCGGCTTCAAAACGGGCGGACTGACGCAGCAAAACCTGCACTTGCCGCACAGTAAGCAGCAACAGTACCAGGCCGACCAGCACATTGACCCACCACAGCAGCGCCGTGGCAAAGCGTGAGCCTTCTCCCAGCACTTCCGAAAACGCGCGTGCCGGGGCCTTGAGCTCTTCGTTGATTTCAACAATGCGGCGGCTCAAGGCCATCAGCTCGTCGTCGCTGATATAACCATGGTTGAAACCGTCGTGCAGCCGCTCGGCAATACTGGAGATTTCGATGACATAGCTATCACCGATTTCCCAGTAATGAATGGCCTGGCTCAGATAACTGACATGGCGGAACCAGCGAAAAGCGGTAATGACATTATCAATGTCACCTGGATTATTGCCCCCTTGCAGCAAGCCAGCCCGTGCGGCGTCCAGATCCGGCACCGAGCGGTCCAGTGCCAGACGAGCCTGCCGATCACCCAGCTGGATGGAGATGGCACTTTTGTAGGCATTAAAGTCCTGCTCGGAACGGCTGCCCGCATAACGGCTGAGATAGTAAATGGCGTCTTTCTGGGCTTTGGACCACAAGCCCTCTCCACCCACATAGGCACGGATGGTGGACAGCACATTCAGGCTGATGATGCTTAGCAATAGCAATGCGCCAACAATCGCCACAAAAGGCGAGACCACCCGGATCAGGCTGCGGTTGCCGCTTGCTTTCATGGCTGACATTCCCTCTCGATGACTCTGGGCTGTTATTGCGTTGGCATGCGTCGGCCACCAGTTGCCCGCTGGAATAGCCAATGGAAAATGCTCCGGCAAGCGGCACCCAGCAAGGCTGGAGATACTAATCGCACAACAGGACCGATACTTGCACCACGACTGTGCAAGCAGGCAGCACTCTATTGAATGACAGTACGCATCTATTAGTGTTATTTAAATGTGTATCAAGCATTCTGTCAATGCTGCAGGCTTTGCTGATAGCATATTTTATCTAAGCCAAGCATGCACATGCGCAAAGACTGCTGACTATATGAGGGATGATGCGGACTGAAGGGATGAAAGAGCCCGGCAGACACAGGTCAACCGGGCAACCAAGAAACGGCAGGAAAGGTCTTATGTTGCGACCGCCGCTTCCTCGCCTTGTTCTTGCTGCAAGCGCCACATCTCGGCATAGCGTCCGTTCTGCTCCAGCAACTCGCGATGCGTGCCCCGCTCCAGCACCATGCCGTCATCCAGCACGATGATCTGATCGGCATCGACAATGGTGGAGAGCCGATGGGCAATGATCAGCGTGGTACGGTTGGCAGAAATGACGGCCAGTTCATGCTGGATGGCCTTTTCGGTACGCGAATCCAGCGCGCTGGTGGCTTCATCAAAAATGAGAATGGCCGGATTCTTCAGAATGGTACGCGCAATGGCCACCCGCTGCTTTTCACCACCGGACAGTTTCAGGCCGCGCTCCCCCACCTGGGTGTCATAGCCATCGGGCAAGCTCATCACAAAGTCGTGAATATGTGCAGAACGAGCCGCCTCGATGACTTCGTCCCGGCTGGCTCCCGGTCGCCCATAAGCGATGTTGTAATAAATGCTGTCATTGAACAGCACCGTGTCCTGCGGCACGATGCCGATATGTGCGCGCAGGCTATCCTGGGTAAAGCTGCGCAGATCCTGCCCATTGATGGTGATGCACCCCGCACTCACATCATAAAAACGGAACAGCAGCCGGGCCAGCGTGGACTTGCCCGCCCCGCTCGCCCCGACCACCGCCAGCGAACTGCCTGCCGGCATGGAAAAATCCAGCCCGTGCAATATGCTGCGCTTGGCATCGTAGCCAAAATCAACCTGTTCGAAGCGGATGCTGGCATCACGGCAGGCCAGCACCTTTGCGCCCGGTACATCATCCACCTCCTGATGAGTGGACAACAGGCCGAACATGCGCTCGATGTCAGCCAGCGAATGCTTGATTTCACGGTAGATGAAGCCGAGGAAGTTCAGCGGGGTGTACAACTGGGTGATAAAGGTAGCCACCAGCACCACATCGCCCACTGTCATCTGATGCTGCACCACGCTGCGCGCTGCCAACACCATGATCAGGGTGACGCCGCTGGCAATGATGATGCCCTGCCCTGCATTCAGCATGGACAGGGAAACCTGGTTCTTGATGGCAGAAGCTTCCCATGCAGCCAGGTTACGGTCGTAACGTTCGGCTTCATAAGCTTCGTTATTGAAATACTTTACCGTCTCGTAATTGATGAGGGCATCAATGGCCTTGGCATTGGCGCGCGAATCCAGGTCATTCATGCTGCGACGGAATACCGTGCGCCATTCGGTCACCACCAGAGTAAAGACGATATAAATGACGATGGTGCCCAGTGTCACTGCGGCAAATTCCCAGGCATAGCGATGGAACAGGATGAAAGACACCATGCCGATTTCCAGCAAAGTGGGCAGGATGTTGAACACCATGAAATTGAGCAGAAAGCCGATGCCCTTGGTGCCGCGTTCGATATCGCGACTCATGCCGCCAGTCTGACGTTCCAGATGAAAACGCAAGGACAGCCGTAACAGGTGCTGGAACACACCGCGTGCCACACTGCGCACCGCACCCTGGATTACACGTGCAAAGATGGCATCGCGCATTTCTCCCAGCACACTGGAAGTCAGCCGCGCCAGGCCATATCCCAGCAGCGCCATCACCGGCACTGCCAGCAGGCTTGCCGGGACAGATAACTGGTCGACAATGTCCTTCAGATAAAGCGGCACCGTCACTGCCGCCACCTTGGCCAGGATCATGCAAGCCAGCGCCAGCAATACCCTGCCCTTGAACGCCCATAAATAGGGCAGCAAGGTCTTCAGGGTTTGCAGGTCGTTACGATTCTCGGGCGCCGGGCCACTATGGGTAAAACGCATGAACACATCCTGTCAGGATGACTGGCGGACGCCAGTACAGTGAAAACCAATCTTCAAGACCCGCAGGTCAACAGCACACGCAGCAGTCCTGATATCTAGTGCAGCACGCGCGGTGCCACCAGCGTCATTTCCGGGATAGTGACATCAAAACGCGTACCGTCATCAGCCAGCATCTGGTAACTGCCACGCATGGCGCCATACGGTGTTTTCAGATGGGTGGCGCTACTGTATTCGAATGTCTGGCCAGGCTCCAGCCGTGGCTGCTCGCCTACCACCCCCATGCCGCGCACTTCCTGTTCCTGGTTATTGGCGTCGCTGATGATCCAGTGCCGACTGATCAGTTGCGCCGGCTCGGTTCCGGTATTGGTCAGGCGGATACGATAGGCAAAGACGTAAATGTCCGTGGCCATATTGGATTGCTCGGCGACATAGTGCGGCTCGGCCTCCACTTCAATCCGGTAGGTTTTGTCAGCCATCTTCATTTCCTTGTGGTGGGTACTGCATTTTATCGCGCCATGCTCCGGTGGCGCGGTAGAATATGCGCCTGTTTGATGAATCCATCCGTGATTGCAAGGTAGACCATGCGCGACTTCCGTATTGCCCCCAGCCTCCTTTCCGCCGACTTTGCCTGTCTTGGCCAGGAGGTACGCGACGTCATCGCCGCCGGAGCCGACATCATTCATTTTGATGTCATGGACAACCATTATGTCCCTAATCTGACAGTTGGCCCGCTGGTTTGTGAGGCCATCCGTCCGCACACCACCGCTCCGATCGACGTTCACCTGATGGTAAAGCCGGTGGATAGCCTGGTGCCGATGTTTGCCAAGGCGGGTGCGGACATCATCACCTTCCACCCGGAAGCCTCCGAGCATATCGACCGCACCCTGGGCCTGATCAAGGAATCCGGTTGCAAGGCAGGCCTGGTATTCAATCCGGGCACATCGCTGTCCTATCTGGACCACGTGATGGACAAGATCGACATGGTACTGATCATGTCGGTCAATCCGGGCTTTGGCGGCCAGTCCTTCATTCCGCATGCGCTGGAAAAAGTAGCTGCTGCGCGTCAGCGTATCGACGAGTATACCGCCAAGCACGGCGGTGAAATCTGGCTGGAAGTGGATGGCGGGGTGAAAGTGGACAATATTGCAGCCGTTGCCGCTGCTGGTGCCGACACCTTCGTGGCCGGTTCTGCCATCTACGGCCAACCGGACTACCAGGCCGTGATTGCCGCCATGCGTGCCGAACTGGCCAAGGTAGCCTGATGCAAGCCGCCATCATCAGCGGAGCCTCACGCGGCCTGGGCCTGGCCTTGACTGCCGACCTGCTGCAGCGCGGCTGCATGGTGGTGGGCCTCGCACGGGAACACAGCCCGGCACTGCAACAACTGGCCGTGCACCATCCGGAGCACCTGCATTTCCTGCGTGCCGACATGGCGGACAGCGACAGCCTGCACGGCATCATGGCCGAGGCCTTGCAATGCCTGCCGCTGGAGCAGATTACCCAATTGCTGCTGATCAACAATGCCGGCGTGGTCAGCCCCATTGCCAGTGCAGGCTTTTACCCCACGGCCGAAGTTTCGCGTGCGCTGGCCATCAACCTGACTGCACCCATCTTGCTGACCGATGCACTCTTGCGACTGACTGACACGCTGGAATGCGAACTGCGCATTGCCTGCATTTCCTCAGGCGCTGCCGTCAAGGCCTACCCGGGCTGGGGCATCTATGGCAGCAGCAAGGCCGGGCTCGATCACTTCTGCCGCCATGTGGCAAGCGAACAGCAAGCCGGTAACGTACGTATTGCCGCCATCTACCCTGGCGTGATTGACACCGACATGCAGGCCAGCATTCGCCAGAGCGACCCGCAGCAGTTCCGCGAACTGGGGCGCTTTACCGCGCTCAAGCGCGATGGCGGTCTGAGCACGCCACAACAGGCGGCCCGCAAGATTGCCGACCACCTGCTCAGCCCCGGTTTCGGCACCCAAACCGTGCTGGATATCCGCCAATTGCCCGACCCAACCTAATAAGCACTACCAATCCAAGTCATGAACCTGAAACACATCAAAGCCCTTGCCTTCGATCTGGATGGCACCCTGGTTGATTCCATTCCCGACCTGGCCGCTGCCGCCAATACCATGCGTGAGCATCTGGGCCTGCCCGCACTCACCGACCTGCGCATTCAGGAGCATGTCGGTGACGGTATTGCCAGCCTGGTCCACCGCGCCATTACCGACGAACGCCACGGCCAGGCCGATGCTGCCATCTGGGAACAAGGCTTCAACTTCTTCGTGCGTTACTATCACGCCCACCTGACTGACAACACCACGGTATATCCCGGCGTGCGTGATGGTCTGGGTTTGCTGCGCGCCTTGCAGCTGCCGGTGGTGGTGGTCACCAACAAGTCGGAATACCTGGCCGTCCCGCTACTCGAGCAGCTGGATCTGCGCGACGCATTCAGCCTGATCATTGGCGGCGACACCCTGGCCGAGAAAAAGCCTTCCGCCCTGCCCTTGCAGCACGTTTGCGATGTGCTGGGCATCCAGACCAGCGAACTGGCCATGGTTGGCGACTCCGAAAACGACATCCTGTCCGCCCGTGCTGCCGGTGCCACCGCCATTGCCGTGAATTACGGCTATGCCGATGCCAGCCAGTTGCAAGCCGACCTCGTCATCGGCAACCTTGCCGAACTATACGATTTGATGAAAAAATAAAGCTTCCACTTTTCATTCCACATGGATAAAGCCTGCATCATGACTTTCCTGCCCGCACCGGCCAGTTGGCGATGGCAACGCTAAGCCACATTCTGTCCATCCCTTTTGCTTTCAATCCGGTTTCAAGGTAGCGCACGCATGACGCATGAAGAATTCAATCAACTGGCCCAGGCCGGTTACAACCGCATTCCGGTCACACTGGAATTGTTCGCCGACCTGGACACCCCGCTGTCCGTATATCTGAAGCTGGCCAATCAGCCCTACTCCTATCTGCTGGAGTCAGTGGTTGGTGGCGAGCGCTTTGGACGCTACTCCTTCATCGGCCTGCCAGCCACCACCCGCCTGCGCGTCAATGAGTACAAGGTGCAAGTGGAATATGGCGACAAGGTGATCGAACAATATGAAGGCGACCCGCTGGCCTTCATCGAAAGCTTCCAGCAGCGCTTTACTGCCCCGCCAATTGAAGGTCTGCCGCGCTTTACCGGCGGCCTGGTTGGTTACTTCGGCTACGACACCATCCGCTACGTGGAAAAGCGCCTGGCCAACACACGCAAACCCGACCCTATCGGCACGCCGGATATTCTCCTGATGGTGTCCGAAGAAATCGCCGTGGTGGACAACCTGTCCGGCAAGCTCTACCTGATTGTCTATGCCGACCCGGCCGTGCCCAATGCACTGGCCAAGGCAGAAAGCCGCCTGGCGCAATTGCGCGCACGCTTGCGTGAGCCGCAGGACATCCCCTTGTCACTGCCCTCGCAAATCAGCAAGGCGGTTTCCGAATATGGCCAGGAAGAATTCAAGCAGGCAGTGGAAAAGTGCAAGCGCTACATTGTGGATGGCGACATCATGCAGGTGGTGCTGGCACAGCGCATGCAAATGCCTTATGCCGACTCACCACTGACCTTGTACCGGGCACTGCGCAGCCTGAACCCGTCGCCCTACATGTTCTTCTACCATTTTGACGACTTCCATGTTGTAGGCTCTTCGCCGGAAATCCTGGTCCGCCGAGAGCAGGAAACCGTCACCGTGCGCCCGATTGCCGGCACCCGCGTGCGTGGCAAGAACCGCGAAGAAGACGAAGCACTGGCTGAAGAACTGCTGGCCGACCCCAAGGAAATTGCCGAACACGTGATGCTGATGGACCTGGGCCGCAACGATGTGGGCCGTGTTGCCAATACCGGCTCGGTGAACATTACCGACAATATGGTGATTGAGCGCTACTCCCACGTGATGCACATTGTTTCCAGCGTGGAAGGCAGCGTCAAACCTGAAGTCTCCAATATCGACATCCTCAAGGCCACCTTCCCCGCTGGCACCTTGTCAGGTGCACCCAAGGTACGGGCAATGGAAATCATTGACGAATTCGAGCCTACCAAGCGCGGCGTCTATGGTGGTGCCGTCGGTTATCTGGGCTTTAACGGCGACATGGATCTGGCCATTGCCATTCGCACTGCCGTCGTCAAGAACAAGATGCTCTATGTTCAATCGGGTGCAGGCATCGTGGCTGACTCGGTGCCGGAATCCGAATGGCAGGAAACGCAAAACAAGGCCCGCGCGGTGATTCGCGCGGCCGAACTGGCCCAAGCTGGGCTGGATGCCTAGCAACATTATTCCAACAGACTCAGCAAACCCCGCTAACGCGGGGTTTATTATTTCCCCCAGCAGTTTTAAATAACTCGAGCTCACTTTTACATAGCACAAATACACACACTAACATTTTGGGCACAATCATCATTAACCAAACCATCGAGTGCAATAGCAAAACATGAAACGAGGTTGCATGATTAACAACACCCCATATCAGCAGTGCAATAGTTCAACAAACGCAAGACAAACCCCACTTGCCGCAAATTATCTATTACTCAATACAACCTATCCAATTATCACACTCTCATTCGCTGGCAATATTCTCGCCAATCCATTTTCATGCAATAAATAAAACCAATCAAAAGCGGCAGGGAGACGACAGGCCACCCAATCACCCTCAATACCAGGGCATCAAAATAAATGTTCCATATGTCCGATATGAAAAAGGCAAACACGGCAGCAGAACAAATACTGGCCAATAATTTATTTACAGCGATAAACCATAAATCACTCCATACCATGTTTTGCAAATCAACATTCAAAGATTTACGCACAAACATACCTACCAAACCATAAATCAACATATCCACTGAGCGCTGAAAAAATGGCATATCAAGTTGAAAATTACCCACCTTGATAACACTACACACCAACGCCAATATCAGAACAAATACTGCCCGCAGCGGCAACAGCAGTACACCCGCCAAAAAAATGAAATCATTCCTCATAAAAAGAATCCTGTCTCTATAAAATGAAGTGGAAATAAATAGACTCACCAGCATCATCAACACCAACATAGTAAAAATATACCCATAAAAATATTTGGCATTTACATTACGATAAAAACAAAAAAAATCATCCAAAAAAACATACCGACAAACAGTCCACAATACAAAAAATATCAGAAAGTGCATGTAAATGAATGGCATATTTGCAATCGTCAACTGCGCATAATGAAGCACAACGTCTCGCAAGTAATTATCACTAAACATACCCACCTCCTTGCATTATCACAGTAAAAATAGCCAAGAAAATGAAACGTAAATTTGGCAGAGAAAAAACATATCAGACTGCCCACTACTCACAAACAAAAAAAGCGCAAAATTTGAGAATAAAGTCAAATTTACAATCACTAATTTATCTCTCGGACATGCCACAATAAATCAGAAACTTCTTAGAATTGGTCATTTTCATGCAGCGCTGACCAGCAAGGCAGTAGCACATTCTGCATCGGAGGGTTGCCAGAAGCAGGTATAATCGGCCAGTCAAGCTCGTACGCCACCGCATGCCATTCCTTATCTGACACGGCGAGACTGAGGCTGACCGACCATCAAAGAGAAGATCCGTTTACATGACCCGCCCGTTCAGTACACTAAAAACCCTGACCCTGATCTGCACCCTGGCCACCTCTTTGCATGCCATGGCAAACAGTAATGATGAATTGATCGCCGCGCGCGACGCCTACCGCAGCAACAATCTGGGCAAGCTCACTGCCATTGCCGGCGAACTACCCGCCAGTTACATCCTGAAAGACTATCCGTCCTACTGGCTTACCCTGAAGGCACTGGACCGGGACAATGACAATCAGGTCATCGGCTTTCTGAACAGCGTGCGTGAAGGCTGGATGCCGGAGAAAATCCGCAATGAATGGCTGAAGAAACTGGGCAAGCGGGAGGACTGGGACGGCTTTGCCGCTGAATGGAAAAAGCTGCCTGCGGAAGGCCGGGATGAGGAGTCCACCTGCTATGGCCAGCTGCTGGACCTGCGCCAAGGCAGAAAGCCGGACGATCTGGACCGTTTTCTTGACATGCGCGCCGCACCGGATGGCTGCAATCAGCTGATTACCGCAGCCGCCGCCAAGGGCTGGCTGACACAGGACTGGCTGTGGCGGCGGGTGCGTCTGTTACTGGCCGGCAATTTTGTCTCGCAAGCCAGGCAACTGGCCGATGCCACCAATCTGCCGCTGAGCAATGCGACGCTGAGCAATGCGACGCTGAGCAATCCGGCCACGGCCAGTGCCGACACCCCTGGCGGACAGGAAGCGATGGTGTTTGGCATCGTCAGCAAGGCCCGCAGCGACCTGGGCGGTGCGGCCAGTCGCCTGGCTGCCGTGGAAGGTTCGCTCAGCAAGGACCGCAGCGCCTTTGCCTGGGGTCAGCTCGCGCTGTTGTCAGCACGCAAACAGGCCATGGGTCAGGCTTTGCAGTGGTATGCCATGGCCGACCCGCAGCAATTGACTGCCGATCAATGGGAATGGTGGGCACGTGCAGCCCTGCGCGGCGAGCAATGGGCCGTGCTGGAGCAGATTACCCGCAACATGCCAAGCAATGTAGCCAGCAAGCCGGCTTGGCAGTACTGGCGCGCCCGCAGCCTGAAACAACTGGGCCGTGGCAGCGAGGCTCCGGCTCTGTTTGCCAAAGCCAGCATCGGCCACCATTACTACGCCTTGCTGTCGCTGGAGGAGCTGGGCAATACCCTGTCCACCCCAGCCAGCAAGACTGTCCCCGGCAATGCCGATATTGCAGCCATGCGCGCCAACCCGGCCATTCAGCGTGCACTTGCCTTGCTGGACATCAGCAATAACGAAGGACGTGCCGAATTGCGCAGTGACGCGCAGCGTGAATGGCGCTGGGCCATGCGTGGTCGCAACGACATGGAACTGCTGGCTGCGGCAGAAATCGCCCGTCGCGAAGCGTTCTACGACATGGCCATCTACAGCGCCGAACGCACCAGGGAAGACCACGACTACTCGCTGCGCTATCTCACCCCTTATCGTGACATTACCCAGCGCTATGCACGCCAGCTGGACGTGGACGATGCCTGGGTTTACGGCCTGATCCGCCAGGAAAGCCGTTTCATTGTAGTGGCACGTTCCGGTGTGGGGGCCTCCGGCCTGATGCAGTTGATGCCAGCCACCGCCAAATGGGTAGCCAAGAAGATGGGCCTGGGCAACTTCTCGGTGAATGACATCGAAACCAATGTGCAGCTGGGCACCTGGTATTTGCGCTATGTGCGGGACAATCTGTCCGGCAATGAAGTCATGGCCACCGCTGCCTACAATGCCGGCCCGGCACGCGCCCGCGCCTGGCAGGACAGCCGCCCGCTGGATGGCACCATCTATGCAGAAACCATTCCATTCAGCGAAACACGCGACTATGTTCAAAAGGTGATGGCCAATGCAGCCTACTATGCCAGCACCTTCGGTCATGACAATATCTCGCTCAAAGCCCGCATGGGTACCATCCCGGCTCGTTAAACCAAAGCAGAAACAGGAGAAAACAATGCATGAGCAGCGCATTTGCCTGATTGGCGGCAGTGGTTTCATTGGCAGCTACATTGCCGAGCGACTGGCAGAACAAGAAGTGTCGCTCACCATTGCCACCCGCAATCGCGATCGTCACAAGTCCTCGCTGATTGTCTTGCCCAAGACAGAACTGGTATCCACCAATGTGCATCACCCGCTGGCCTTGCAGGAACTGCTTGCCGGCCACGATGCAGTGATCAGCATGGTCGGCATTCTGCATGGCTCGCGCAAACAGTTCGAAACCGCGCATGTGGACTTGCTGGACAAGATCATTGCTGCCTGCCGCAAGCAAGGCGTGCGGCGCATCATTCACATCAGCGCACTGGGTGCCGACCCGCATGGCCCCAGCGACTACCAGCAAACCAAGGGCATTGCCGAACAGCATTTGCGTGATAGCGGACTGGAGTGGACCATCCTGCGCCCATCGGTGGTATTTGGCCGTGGCGACAGCTTCCTTACCCTGTTTGCCGGCCTGCTGGACAAGCTCCCGCTGCTACCGCTGGCTGGTGCCGGCACCCGCTTTGCGCCGATCTGGGCGGATGACCTGGCGCGCGCAGTCGTCGCCTGCCTGCAGCATCCACACACCATAGGCCAAAGCCTGGATCTGACCGGCCCGGCCAGCTATACCCTGGCCGAACTGGTGGCTTATGTCGGTCGCCTGCGCGGCACGGTGCGTCCCGTCATCCCGCTGCCCGACACCCTTGCCATGCTGCAGGCCGGGCTGATGGAAATCCTGCCCGGCCCGACCCTGATGAGCCGTGATAATGTCCGCTCCCTGGGTGTCGACAATGTCAGCCCGCACCCCTTCCCCAGCGCAGTACTGGGCTTCAGCCCCACGCCGCTGGAAGTGGTGGCACCGAAATATCTTGGTCAGGACGAATTCAATCTCGTTTTGTCGGCGTATCGCCGGGAAGCCGCACGCTGATGCAGATTTACATGGTTGGCGGCGCGGTGCGCGACCGCTTGCTGGGACTGCCGGTAAAAGACCGTGACTGGGTGGTGGTGGGTGCCAGCGTGGAAGCCATGCTGAAACAAGGCTACAAACCGGTGGGCAAGGATTTCCCTGTCTTCCTGCATCCGCGCAGTCACGAAGAATACGCACTGGCCCGCACCGAGCGCAAAACCGGCAAGGGCTATCACGGCTTTGCCTTTCATGCCGATGAAAGCGTGACGCTGGAACAGGACCTGGCGCGGCGCGACCTCACCATCAATGCCATTGCCGAAGACGAGCAGGGTCGGCTGATTGACCCGTATCACGGCCAGCAGGACCTTAAGGCCGGCCTGTTGCGTCATGTCAGCCCGGCCTTTGCCGAAGACCCGGTGCGTATTTTGCGCCTGGCCCGCTTTGCCGCCCGCTTCGGCTTTGCCGTGGCCGATGAAACCCTGCTGCTGATGCGCAATATGGTGGCAGCCGGTGAGGTCGATGCGCTGGTAGCCGAACGGGTGTGGCAGGAAATGGCCAAGGCACTGATGGAAGACAAGCCATCGCGCTTTTTTCTGGTGTTGCGCGAGTGCGGTGCCCTGCAACGCATCCTGCCGGAAATCGATGCTTTGTTCGGCGTGCCGCAGCGGGCAGACTACCATCCGGAAATCGACACCGGCGACCATGTCATGCGTGTCATCGACATGGCAGCCAGCATGCAGCAGCCACTGGCGGTACGGTTTGCCGCCCTGACCCACGACCTGGGCAAGGCTCTGACACCGGCCGATGTGCTGCCGCGCCATATCGGCCATGAACAGCGTGGTGAAAAACCCTTGCTGGCATTGTGCGAACGGCTGCGCGTGCCAGCGGAATGCCGTGACTTGGCGCGCATCACCGTGCTCAATCACACCAAGATTCACTGCACCGCTGAAATGAAACCCGCCACCATCTTGCGGCTGTTCAAGGACTGCGACGCGCTACGCCGACCGGAACGTTTCCGCCAGATGCTGTGTGCCGTACTGGCCGATGCCCGTGGGCGACTGCATTTTGAGCACTGCGCTTATCCGCAGGTAGAGTGGATGGAGCATTTGCTGCAAGCCGCACTGGAAGTGGACGCCGGAACCATTGCCCGCAGTTGTGACGACCCGCGCCAGATACCGGCCATGGTGGAAAAGGCGCGTATTGCCGCCATCACCCGAGCCCGCCAGGACTTGCCAGCAGCGACAGCCGGATGATGCCGACGTGCTAAACTGTGCATCTTCCCAGCTCAGGAGAACTCATATGAAATCCTTGCTCAGCCTGATTCTGCTGGCATTGAGCGCCAGTACACTGGCCAACTCTGCCTGTGACAAACCCAAAAACGACTTTGACGGCCTGTATTGCCTGAACAAGGTGTACAGCCAGGCAGACAAGGACCTGAACGAAAGTTATGGAGAACTGGCC